>JBJLJD010000008.1:0-114311 GCA_045563435.1 Gammaproteobacteria bacterium | reverse complement strand
GAACATGATGACCATGGTGGTCTTCAGAGAGCTGAGTATATGCAGAAAGATGCAAAATTTAACGGATATGAATTCCAATTTGGAAGAAAAATTGATCTTGCAAATGGTTATTTAGATTTAAGTTTTGGAAGAGATGCAGTAAATGGAAAATTTTCAGATGGTACGAAAGTGTCAAGAGTAGTGCCGGCTAGAAATATATATTCTGTAAAGTATGCAAATAATGATGCTTATGAATTGAAAGTTACTCTCAAAGATGTGGCGAAACAAGATGACATAGGTGAAGACGAAACAGTTACAAGTGGCTATCGAATGTTAGATTTGAAAGCAATGAAAACATTTGATTTCGCAGCTGGTTCAGAACTATCAGTTTCTGTTTTTGCTAATAACATTCTTGATGAGGTAGCAAGAAATCATACGTCTTTTGTTAAAAACGAAGTTCCTTTGCCAGGAAGGAACATAGGAGTTAGATTGAAATTAAATTTTTAATATATTGATGGGTTATTAAAACTCGTCCATATATTAGAGATTAATGATCAAATTATTCCTGCTAATATTGATATCCTTTTCTATTTTCTCAAATGAGGAAATAGAGGAGGTTATCACTACTGGCACTCTTCTTAAAGAATCTGAATCAAAGTTCTCCCCTGTAGAAATAATTACAGCAGAAAAATTCGATGAAATTGGTGTTTCAACTATTGCTGAAATAAGTAAATATTTATCTGCATCCTCTGGTTCACATTTTCAAACTAATACAATGGATGGAGTAGACCAGGGAATGTCTGCTATTACTCTTAGAGGTCTTGATCATGCTTCTACATTGCTTCTAATAAATTCAAAAAGACAAACATTTACTGGCACGCCTTCATACAACGGAGAGGGTTATGTCGACGCAAATATTATTCCAAAAATTGCTCTTACAAAAATGGAAGTTCTTAAAGAAGGAGCAACTTCCATATATGGTTCTGATGCTGTAGCAGGAGTCATAAATTTTATAACTGTAAAAAAATTTAGTGGATATAAATTAGATTTAGACAGCCAATACTCTACTAATTACAACCAAAATGACATTGGTTTTGGTTTTCTTTATGGAAAAGATTTTGAGAATTTTGATTTGGTGTTTGGTTTTGAAAGAATGGAAAGAACTCCACTTAAAGCCAATGAAATTGATCAAATTTCAGAATTGAGCGTCAGTGGTTTAGGTAACTCTTTTAAAATTTTAGGTGATGACGTAATTGATAGTGGGTTATATGCTGGTGAATATTCAAACGGTCAAACAATTCCTGATCCAAATTGCGTCGAAAATGGAGGAATATTAGATGGACGTTGTCGTTTTGCTTATGGAAGGGGATTTAATATTGTAAATGATGAGTCACATGAGAAGTTCTACACAAGTTTAAGTAATAGAAATCACGATTTTTCAATCATTTTTTCTAATGTGAAGGTGAACGATAATCCTCAATCCCCATCATATCCAGCACTTCCATTTCTTGCTAGAGATATTGAGCCAGGAGTGGGCGGTAGTCCCTTCAATGTTCCTGTAAGATGGTATGGTAGGCCATTAGGGGGCAGGTATCCTTGGAGAGAATCTCCAAAAGATATTTCTCAATATCATGTTAATTACAGTTTTCTTAAAGATTTTGAAAATTTAAATTTAGAAACTTCCTTTACACACAGTCAGCACGAAAACTTTCACAATAGACCTGATATTGTAGATTCTAGATTCTTATCAGCACTCTATGGAAATGGAGGTGAATCAGGAGATTTGCAATGGAATATTTTTGATCCATCTCAAAACTCAATTGAACTTGTAGAGCACATCAAAGGTGCAGAGATATCAAACAAAATCGGCGATCTCACAACTTTTGATATTCTTGCCCAAACTTCATACCGAAATATAAATTTAGCTTTTGGAACACAGGCTAGTGTGGAAAACTTAGACATAGACTTCAATGAAATCTCCCGAGCTGAATTTGATTCAGATGGCAAGATTATTAAAACAGCAGATCTATTTTTCCTTGGTGGAGGAAAAAATGTAAATGAGAGTCGCAGTAAATATTCTTTATATTTCGAATTAGATAGCTCGTTCCTTCCTAATTTTGATTATCGTTTTTCTGGGAGGTTTGAAAAATCTGAGAATTTTTCATCCTTTGACCCTAAGCTCTCTTTTAAATATAAGTTTTTTGAAAATTTTTCTTTCAGAATTTCATCTGGTACTTCTTTTACTATGCCCTCTATGGGACAGATGTTTTCAAGTGATATTAAATTGGGCAGCGTAAGAGATATTGAAAGTTCAGTGTTTGTAAGACAAGCACAAATAGGTAATGCAGGTCTTAAACCAGCAGAGTCAACAAATACTAATTTTGGTTTAATTTATGGTAATGATGGCAACAGACTTAGTTTTGATTATTGGGAAATAGACTTTGAAAATAGGATTGAAGGACAAAGTGCCCAAGCTTTACTAAGTAAAGATCCTTTCGGTCCATCAATTACAAGAAATGAATTAGGAGATCTAATAGGTGTCACAACAACTTATTTTAATGAAGAATCAACAGTTCTAAGCGGTATTGATTATGGATTAAGTACAGTTAAGAGCTTTTTTAATGGTGAGGTTGAATTAATTCTACAAGGAACAAACTTGATTGAATTTTTAACACCAGAGCAGAGCGAAAATGGCACAATTATGATTAATCGTGTTGGTAAACATAATTTTGATGCACACACTCATTCATTGCCAAAAAATAGAATAAATACTTTTATAAATTACAAAAAAAATAAATCAAAGTATTCTCTAATTGCAAGATATTTAGATGGATACATAAATAACCGAACAATTTCATCTAAAGCTTTATCACTTGGCTATAAAAATAAAGTTGATTCAAGTTTAATTTTTGATATTTCTTTAGAACTGCCAATTTCACAATATCTACAAATTAACAATAATTCTGGTGATTATGATTTAAAGACTTCTATTGGAATAATAAATCTTTTTGATGAAAAGGCTCCAAGACTATACAATGCACCTGACTTTAGTTGGGATTCGCGCTTACATGATCCTAGAGGAAGAATGATAAGGGTAAATTTTCAACTAATATTTGACAATTAATTTTCACATTTTTGTAACAACAAAATAGTATATTATTTATCAATGAAAAATTTATCAGCTCTTCTGCTTTTAAGTTTTATTTCTCTGGCTGACGATAAGGGACATGAATCTCTAATGGCAACTCTTTATGTTCAAGAATCTGCAGAGTATAAAGCTCACATTAGAACAACTTTTAAAACAGCCGAAGCTACAATTCCATTTCTTCTGAAACAAAAGGAAATTTCAGCCTCAATTGATCAAATGAATGGAGAGAAGAATTTTTTTGATAAGCCACCTGCGATCATTCTGGATATCGATGAAACGGTTTTTAATAACAGTGCATATCAAGCTCGTCTAATAGTAAATAATACTAATTATCCAGATGGGTGGATAGAGTGGGTAAATGAAGAGAAATCCACTTTTTTGCCAGGAGCTTTATCCTTCATGAAAACCGCAAAAGAACTTGGCGTTGAAATCTTTTTTGTAACAAATAGACTGCATGAACTAGAACCAGCTACAAGAAATAACCTTGTTAAAGAGGGGTTTGATTTATCTAATGATGTTGATCAAATCTTAACTAGATATGAGAAGCCATCATGGGATAGAAATAAATCCTCCCGAATAGCTCTTATTGCAGAAAATTACAGAATCGTACAAATAATTGGAGATAATCTTGGAGATTTTATTGATGGTCAACAAAATAAGAAATCATCTAATTTCCGAAACTCTATAGTAGAGCAAACAGACTCCTTCTGGGGTTTTGTATGGTTTATGATTGCAAATCCAACGTATGGCGACTGGGAAGGCTCTGTGATTGATTTTGATTATGAACAATCTGAAAACGATCAAATAAAGCAAAAGCTTGATGCTTTAGATTTAAAAAATGAATAATTTTTTTAAGTATCTTTTAGTGGCTATTATTTCATCAATAGTAACTTTTCTGATAATTAATCAATATGCGCCTCTATTGATAGAAGTGCCTGAAAAAGATAAAAAAATACTTCCTATAGATTTTAAAAAAGATGTAAATCCAAAAGAACTGAAACAGGTTGACGTTAAAGCTAGAAATATAATCTTACTTATAGGTGATGGAATGGGGCCAACACATATTTCAGTTTATAGAAATATTCTTGGAGGACCTAACCATAAGCTCTCTTTTGATAAATTTGATTTTTCAGGATATGTAAAAACACATGCTTATAATTCTTTAGTTACAGACTCAGCTGCATCTGCAACAGCATTTAGTTCAGGCGTCAAAACTATAAATAGATATGTAGGTGTGGATCACAATAAAAAACCTACTAAAAATATAACTGAAATACTTTTTGAAAAGGGCTTTGTAAATACAATAATTTCTACTTCAGAAATTACTCATGCTACACCAGCAGCCTTTGCCTCTCATGTAAGTTCAAGATATGAAAAAGAAGAGATAGCCAAACATATTTACAACTCAAAAAATCATATAGTGCTTGGCGGTGGGACAGACTATTTTCTTCCAATTGAGGAAGGAGGAATAAGAGAAGACAGGGTAAATTTTGTTAAAAAAATAAAAAAGAATTTCCATTATCTTGAAACAAAAAAAGACATAGATAATTTTAATTACATTGATAGAAAAAGAATATTTGGTTTGTTTGCAGAAGATGATTTAGAAAGAACAGAATTTGAACCAAACTTGTTAGAAATGTTAGATTTTTCTATCCGAGAATCTAAAAGATTGATTGCAGACGGGTGTAAAGGATTTTTTATTATGGCAGAGGGTTCAAAGATAGATTGGGCATCACATGATAATGATTACGAATATTATTTGAAAGAAATGCAGGAATTTGAAAAAACAGTTGAGAAAGCTCTCAATTTTGCTCAAGAAAATAATGATACTCTTGTGGTAGTTACAGCAGATCATGAAACTGGAGGGCTCCTTATTGAACAAGATGATGCACGCTATAGGGAGACAGGAAAAATGAAAATTTCTTGGAATACAGCTATTGGCAGGGGTACTCATACTGGAATTATGATTCCGGTATTTGCTCAAGGGCCGGGAGCAGAAAACTTCTCTGGAGTAATGGATAATACAGATGTATTTTTTGCAATAAGAGAGGCATTAGGGATAGATAATCTAGAGGGCTATCAGTGCAAATAGGCATTTCATAATGACTTCATATTTTTCTAAGAACACTATTTTTTCAGGCTTATTTTTCTTTTTCGTTCTTTTTTCATTGTTCGTGTTAAGGCCATTTAGAAACACAATAGCAGCTAATATTGGAACTAGTGATCTGCCTTTTTATTTACTCATGATTGTTATTGTTATGTTGCTAGTAAATCCAATCTATTCATTGATAGTTTCTAAAGTTCGTCTTTCAAAACTTGTGCCATATATTTATGGTTTTTTTATTATATGTTTGTGTGGTTTCTACTTAACTTATAACTATTTTCCAGAAATTCTTGCTGTTAAAACATTCTTTTATGTTTGGTACAACATATTTAATTTTTTTGTAGTAGCTATTTTTTGGGCAATGACTGTTAACTCTTTTGATATTGAAGATGGAAAAAAATTCTTTGGAATTATTAGTGGATTTGGATCTTTAGGCGCTTCATGCGGAGGTGCTTTAGTTGATGGATTTCTTTATGACAAAGAGAATCTTTCTCTTCTCATAGCAGTATCATCCTTATTACTAGCAATTTTCTTTTCATCTCGCGTTCAAAGAGAAGAGATTGTTCTTAACACATCAAGAGATAACACACTATCGAGCACTCTTGAGCAGTTTTCACAAATAAGAAAAAATCCTTTGATTAGACAATTCGTTCTTTATGCATTCGTTTGGACATGTCTCTCAACAGCACTTTGGTTCTTTCAGCTTGAAATTATTAACAACTTCACAAGCGATTCAGCTGAAAAGACTAGGATATTTGGAAGAGCAGACTCAATTGTTCCTTTAATCACTTTATTAGTTCAAATATTTCTTACTGCTTCGATTCTAAGATCCAAACTTCTTGGGATAAAGTTTGTCCTTACAGTCTATGGTTTGATATTCTCTTTGGCCTTCCTAGCAGTTTCAGGATATTTCTCTGATTACTTATTGGCATCTTCGGCAGTACTTATTTTTCTAATCTTACAAGGAGTGATGCGACCATTTGAGTATGGGTTAAATAAACCAGCTCGTGAAGCTGTTTACACCATACTTAATTCAAAAGAAAAATATAAATCTACAGTTTTTATTGATACATTCACTAATAGATTTGGTGATGCCTCAGGAGGTCTGCTTTTTAACATGTTATTTTCTTTAGGCTTGGTTGCCTATGTAACTCCACTTGCAATTATCCCTCTTACAATTTATCTAATGTACCTGGGTCTCGGCATTTCTAAAAGTGTCAGTGTTGTGAAATCTAAGTAATTAATCTAAAGAATTAGTTGAATTTTTCAAATTCAAACATAAAATAACCACTTCAATTATGCTTACTAAAGAAAAAATTTTAAGAGCACCTAAGAAAAATTATATGGACAAAGATCAACTGTCCTTTTTCAAAACTCAGCTTAACGAATTAAAGAAAGAGACTTTGATGCACATAAAAGATGCTAAAGACAGACTAAGCAATCCACCTGCTTGTAGTGATGAAGTAGACCGTGCTCAACATGAGATAGATTCTATGCTTTTTCTTAGAATAGTCGAGCGTGAATCTAAACTTCTGCCTAAAATTGATAAGGCTCTGTTAAGAATAAAAGCTGGTGATTATGGCTATTGTTTAGAAACTGGTGAACCTATTGGTTTAGAGAGGCTTATTTCTAGGCCAACTGCAGAATTTTGTGCAGAAGTAAAATCAATAAACGAAGAAAAAGAAAAGCATTTCGCAGATTGATACTTATATAATAAGGGTTTAACCTTTGTTTATGAAAAATTTCATTTCTATACTATCCATATTCATTATTGTCAGTTGCTCTAATGGAAAATCTCCAGTTGAAGAGGGGCTTGAAAATCAAATCTTGCACTGGGGAAATGGTAGCGAACCACAAGGTATTGACCCACATATTGTCACAGGTGTTCCGGAACATCATATTTTAATTGGTGTATGTGAAGGTCTTACAATAACTGATCCAAAAGGTGGGAGAGACAACCTCCCTGGAGTCGCAGAAAACTGGACTCTTAAGGAGGATCAAAAAACGTATGTTTTCAATTTCAATCCGAATGCTAGATGGTCGAATGGTGATCGTGTCACACCTGAAGACTTTGTTTGGTCTTGGCAAAGAGCATTAACCCCAACACTTGGCTCACAGTATTCAGAAATGCTTTTTTATGTGAAAAATGCAAAAAAGTTTTATGACGGTGAAATTAATGACTTTTCTGAAGTTGGTGTGAAAGCAATTTCAGATTACGAACTTGAAGTTGAACTAGAGAACCAAACACCATTTTTTGTAGGTCTACTTGCTCATTACTCGACATGGCCTGTACATAAAGAAACGGTTTTGAAATTTGGGGAAATGGATGATAGAAGTATGAAATGGACAAGACCTGGCAATCATGTCTGTAATGGTCCAATGAAGTTAAAAAGTTGGGAACTTAATAAAAAGATTGTTGTAGAGAAAAATGAATTTTACTGGGATGCGGATAGAGTAAAATTAAATGAAATTCATTATTACCCAATTCAAAATGAATCTACCGAAGATAGAATGTTTAGGGCAGGCGCTCTACATATCACAAATGTAGTGCCACAAGAAAAATGTCCTGTTTACCTTGAGAATAAAAATCCATCTTTGAGAATTGATCCTTACATGGGCACTTATTACTACAGAGTGAATACCACTTTGCCTCATTTATCAGATTCAAGGGTAAGAAAAGCATTAGCGATGGGAATTAATAGGAAATTAATTGTTGAAAAAGTATCTAAATGTGGACAAAAAACTGCTTATTCATTTACTCCTCCAGGAACTTCTGAATATTATCCTGATACAGTAGTTGAATTTAATCCAGAAAAGGCTAAAGAATTATTAACAGAAGCAGGATATCCAGATGGAGATGGATTTCCAACAATTGAAATTCTATTCAATACTCAGGAGGGCCATAGAAAGATTGCTGAGGTAATCCAACAAATGTGGAAAGTGAATTTGGGTATAAATGTTGAAATCTATAATACTGATTGGAAAGTTTATTTAAGCAGACAGGATAATTTAGACTATCAAATTTCAAGAGCTGGATGGATAGGAGATTACCAAGATCCAAACACTTTTCTTGAAATAATGAGACCAGGAAGAGGCAATAATCAAACAGGCTGGGCTAACTATGAATATGAGAAGTTAGTTGCAGAGGCTAATAAAACTTCTAATCAGGAAGAAAGATATAAAAAGCTGATGGAGGCAGAACGAATATTAATAGATGAGATGCCACTTATTCCAATTTATACCTATGTGAAGCAATTTCAAATTCACCCTGATGTGAAAGGTTGGGACGCAAATATTCTTGATCATCATCATCCAAAGTTTGTTTATCTAGAGAGAGACTAGTTTAATGATTGGAATAATTCTTAGAAGAATTCTAATCGCAATTCCAGTATTAATAATTGTCGCGAGCATAACTTTTTTTCTTACGAGGTTGGCTCCAGGAGGGCCATTCGATGCAGAAAAAAAACTTCCTCAAGAAGTAATTGATAACCTTAATGAGGTCTATAATCTGAATGCACCTGTTTATGAACAATTTTTTGATTATTTTTCAAATGTAATAGTTGGCGATTTTGGTCCTTCTTTTAGATATCCAGGAAGAACTGTAACTGAAATGATATCTACAGGACTACCTGTAACTTTTGAGTTGGCCTTTTATGCAATATTATTTGCACTTTTTATAGGTCTTTTATCAGGAACAATTGCCGCTTTAAAAAGAAATACCTTTCTTGATTATTTTCCGATGGCTGTTGCCATGCTTGGAATATGTGTGCCCACATTCTTATTAGGACCTTTCTTAGTTCTAATTTTTGGAATTAATTTTGAGCTTCTTCCAGTATCAGGTTGGGATACACTTCCTGGTGATAAGATTCTTCCTTCTATTACTCTAGGCGCTGCTTACGCTGCATATATTGCCAGACTAGGAAGAGGGGGAATGATAGAAATATTAGGTCAAGATTTCATCAGAACAGCAAGAGCTAAAGGACTTACTGAGAGACAGGTTGTGATTAATCATGCTTTGCAAGGTGGTATCCTGCCGGTAGTATCTTTTTTAGGACCAGCTATTGCAGGCCTTTTAGCTGGTTCTTTTGTGGTAGAGACAATTTTCCAAATTCCTGGTTTAGGGAAATTTTATGTAGAAGCGGCTTTCAATCGAGATTACACAATGATACTTGGCACAACAATATTTTTTTCCGCAATGATTATTTTTTTCAATTTAGTTTCAGATATATTAGTTTTAATTTTGAACCCTAGGGCTAGAGATTCATGAGTAATTCTTCTTTATGGTCTGATGCCCTAAGAAAGCTTTTGAAAAACAGGGCAGCAATGTTTGGGGTATTAATTCTTGTATCTCTAATTATTTTAGCTATTTTAGCTCCAGTTATATCTCCATACCCATATGATTATCAAAATTTAGAACTTGGAGCATCAGCTCCTTCAAGCGCACATTTATTGGGCACCGATACTTTAGGAAGAGATCTTCTTAGTAGGCTTCTTTATGGTTCTAGAGTATCTCTAATGGTTGGTTTTGTCGCAACAGCTGTAGCTTTGGTTATAGGCGTTACTTGGGGTATTGTTTCAGGCTACTACGGAGGGAAAGTAGATGCTGTAATGATGAGAATAGTTGATATTTTATATGGCTTACCTTTCATAATTTTCATCATTTTATTAATGGTTGTATTTGGTAGAAACATCTGGCTTCTTTTTGGTGCTATTGGAGCAGTTGAATGGTTAACAATGGCAAGAATAATAAGGGGACAGGTGCTAAGTATAAAAAACCAAGAATATGTCCTCTCAGCAAAAGCAATGGGGGTATCAAATTTTTATATGTTTAGAAGACATATTTTTCCCAATGTTCTAGGACCAATTGCAGTCTATGCTACTTTAACTATTCCACAAGTTATGCTTCTAGAGGCTTTTTTAAGCTTCTTAGGACTGGGGATTCAACCACCAATGAGTAGCTGGGGAACGTTAATAAGATATGGTGTTGAATCTATGGAAGAATACTGGTGGTTATTAGTTTTTCCTGGTATTACTTTTACCATCACATTATTTTCTCTAAACTTTTTTGGTGATGGCCTTAGGGACGCTTTAGATCCAAAAACTTCTTCAGATTAAAACTAAGAATATTTGATTGCTGCAGATAAAAGCTCTCTTGTATATTCTTCTTTGGGTTTTTCAAAAATTGATTTGGCATTACCTGTTTCAACCATTTTGCCATTTTGCATTACAAGAATCCTGTCAGACATTGCTCTAATTACTTTTAAATCATGACTTATAAATAAATAAGTCAAACTATATTTCTCTTGAAGTGATTTTAGTAAATCAATAATTTGAATCTGAATAGACCTATCCAGAGCAGAAGTTGGTTCATCTAAAATAATAAATTTAGGTTTAAGTATTATTGATCTTGCTATAGCTATCCTTTGTCTCTGGCCTCCTGAAAACTCATGTGGATATTTAAATCTATACTTTGGATCAAGCTCAACCTCTCGCATAGTTTGTTCTATCAAATCATTTCTTTCTTTTTTACTCAGATTCATATGAATATCTAAACCTTCTCCAATAATATCTCCTACAGTAAGTCTTGGGGAAAGTGACCCATAAGGGTCTTGAAAAATAATTTGGATATCTTTCCTGACGCTTCGATCTTTAATAGATGAAATTTCCTTTCCATCAAAAATAACTGAACCTTTATAAGGAAGTAAATTTGCAACAGCTCTTCCAAGTGTAGATTTACCCGAACCTGATTCCCCAACAAGACCAATAGTAGTTTTTTTATTTATTTTTAGATTTACATTTTTCACTGCATGAAAATAATTTTCTTTAAAAATATTTTGAGACTCGATTCTGTAAAAAACATCAAGATCGCTTATTTCAACTAACGGTTTGGGCTCTGATTTAATTGTAGTTTTTTCTTTTGGAATTGATGCAAGTAGAAGTTTAGTGTATTCCTCTTTAGGATTAGTAAAGACTTTTTTTGTTTCACCTATTTCAACAATCTTTCCCTCTTTCATTACTGCTACTTTGTCAGAAAATTTATCAACAAGACCTAGGTCATGAGTAATGAAAAGAATAGACATACCAAGTTCTTTTTGAAGTTTAGACATTAAATCTAGTATTTGTGCTTGAATTGTTACATCTAAAGCAGTTGTAGGCTCATCTGCAATAAGTAGTTTTGGATTATTTACTAAAGCCATAGCAATCATAACTCTTTGTCTTTGACCTCCTGAAAGTTCATGAGGAAAAGATTTAAATCTTCTTGAGAGATCAGGTATTTCAACAAGATCTAATAATTCAAATGCTTTATTCTTTGCTTCTTTTTTAGAGGTTTTACTATGAGTAATAATAGCTTCAATAATTTGATCACCAACTCGATGAAATGGATTCAGTGATGTCATAGGCTCTTGAAAAATCATTGATATAATATTTCCCCTTACTTGCCTCAAGCTTTTGTTATCGAATTCTAAAATATTTTTTCCCTCAAATATTATTTTTGAATTCTTTGGATGCATTGCCTTTGGATAAGGAAGAAGTTTTAGAATTGACATTGCGGTTACAGATTTTCCAGAACCTGATTCACCAACTAACGCCAAAGTTTGATTCTTATCAATCTCAAACGAAATATTATCTACTGCTCTAAAAATATTTTCCCTTAGCTTAAAATCTACAGATAAGTTTTTTATTTCAAGTAATTTAGACATAACAGATAAAGCATTTTAACTCTAGGATGTTGTAATTAACAAGAATGCTATATATCATTTGTGTTCTTGTGGGGCTGTAGCTCAGCTGGGAGAGCACCTGCTTTGCACGCAGGGGGTCAGGAGTTCGATTCTCCTCAGCTCCACCATTTTAAAATGAATCAAAAAATATATTTTGTGGATACATTTACTGAAAAAACTTTTTCAGGGAATGCCGCTGGTGTTGTTTTTCATCAAGGTGAAATAGATGGAAACACAATGCAAAATATAGCATTTGAAAATAATCTTTCCGAAACAGCATTTATAAATACTGCCAAAGAAAATGAAATTAAATTTTATAGTCCGACAATAGAAGTCGATTTATGTGGACATGCAACATTGGCTTCAGCATTTATTTTCTTCAATTTTATAGACAAAAATGCAACAGACACTATTTTTAAATCTAATAGAGGCGAACTAAAGGTAATCAAAAAAGAGGATTCATTAGCAATGTCACTTCCTAAAGATCATCCAAAAAAAGTTGATGATGTGGAGAGAATTTCTGATGCACTAAATTGCGAGGTTATTGAAGTTTTTAGGGGGATTGATGATTTTCTTGCGATTGTGAAAGATGAAAATATTGTTGAAGCAATAAATCCGAATATAGAAAAAATTGCGGAATTAGATTCGAGAGGTTTGATCGTCTCTGCTAAAGGTAAAGCTACTGATTTTACCTCAAGAGTATTTGGTCCAAATGTAGGGGTTGATGAAGACCCAGTGACTGGATCTGCACACTCTTTACTAGCAACTTATTGGGGCGATATTCTTAATTTAAAAAAAATGAAAGCGAGACAAGCATCTAAAAGGGGAGGCGAGTTAATCTGCGAAGTTTTAAAAAATCATGTAGAAATAACTGGTAAGGCAAAACTTTATTTACAAGGCGAGATTTATTTTTAATTATTAAAAAATCAATAAATGGTAAAATATAAAGATGATGGGATATAGTCCAGTTCAAAACCTAGAGGCATTATTTGAGATGCCAAATTTCTTATACTTCTATATTCCAATAATAATCTTAGCAACTATATTAAAAGCTTTTGTACTGTGGATATCAGCTAGACGAGGTGAAAAATTTTGGTTTGTATTTTTTATATTGGTAAATCTTCTTGGGATTCCAGAGGCAATTTATATTTATTTAAAAAAACGAAGGAGCAACAAAGATGATTAAAGAAGGAATTGTTACGGTACTTTTAACTACTTCTCTTGGAGAAATAAAAATAGAACTAAATAAAGAGTTAGCCCCTATTACAACTCAAAATTTTGTTAAATATATTGAATCTGGTTTTTACGATCAAACCATTTTTCACAGAGTAATAGAAAATTTTGTAATTCAAGGCGGTGGCCATAATGAGGACATGTCAATGAAAGATAAAGATCTTGAGCCTATTCAAAATGAAGCAAATAATGGCTTAAAAAATGAGAGAGGTTCTATTGCAATGGCTAGAACTGCAGAACCTCATTCAGCCTCATCACAATTTTTTATAAATTTACAAAATAATTTTACTTTAAATCATACTTCTGAAACATCTAGGGGATGGGGATATACAGTTTTTGGAAAGGTTTCAGAGGGAATGGATGTTGTTGATAAAATAGCAATGACTGAGACAGGAGTTTTTCCACCCCACTCAGATGTGCCAGTAAAACCTATTCTTATTTTAAAAGCTTCAATAGTTGAATAATTGAAATGAGATTAAAAGATAAAGTAGCACTAATCACGGGAGGAGCCTCTGGATTTGGTAAAGAAACAGCTCGTTTGTTTAAAGAGCATGGCGCGAGTGTTTTTATAAGCGATATAAATTCTGAACGTGGAGAGACTGTAGCTAAGGAATTAGATATAGATTTTTTTGAGCATGATGTAACTGATTCGAAAAGGTGGGAGGAGGTTATAAATGGAATTGAAGGTAAAGCCGGTAATTTAAATATTTTAGTCAACAATGCCGGTATAGGTTTTATATCTGATGTTGAGTCAACTAGTGAAGAAGATTGGGAGCTTGTTCATAAGGTAGACTTAGATTCAGTATTTTTAGGATGTAAATATGCCTTGCCATTAATGAGAAAATCAGGAAATGGGTCGATCATAAATATCTCTTCCATATCCGGTATAGTTGCTGGGCATAATTTTGCTGCTTACAACAGTGCTAAAGCAGGCGTGAGACATTTATCAAAGTCTGTGGCTTTGCATTGCGCAAGAACAACTAATCTAGTGAGGTGTAACAGCATACACCCTGTATTTGCAAAAACAGAAATGATGCAAACTTTTTTTGAAAATGCTAGCGAGGAGTTATTGGGAAAGTTAGAAAAACAAATACCTATAAGAAAATTTGCAGAATCAATAGATGTTGCTAATGGAATTTTATTTCTGGCATCTGATGAATCAAAGATGATTACAGGCACAGAACTTGTTATCGACGGAGGTTTATCAGCTCAATAATGGATCAAGAAAAATTAAAGAAAATAGACAATCGATTCCAAAGCGTTCTTGATAGACTCTCTCTTGAAAAACTTGATACCTATTTATACAGATTCAAAGGTAAAAATGCTGGTATACAAAGAATATATGGTGGACAAGTCATTGCGCAAGCATACATAGCTGCCAACTCAACACTTGATGAAGACGTTCATCTCCATTCACTTCATGCCTATTTTCTTCGACCAGGAGTTATTAAACAACCAGTATTATTTAGTGTTGACCCTATAAGAGATGGTAGAAGTTTTTTTACTCGAACAGTAAAGGCAATACAAAATAATGAAGTTATTTTTACAATGTCAGTCTCATTTCATAAACACGAAGAAGGTTTTTCACATAGCATAGATATGCCAGATATACCTGGACCTGACGAGTTAAAAACAGAAATTGAAATGCGAGAAGAAAACATAGATTTAATTCCTGAAGATTTAAGGCCGTTTTTCTTAAAGGAGAGAGAGATATCATTAAAAATTGTTGAATGGAATGATGTTTTTGACCCACAAAAACTACCTCCGATAAGAAATCTATGGATGAAGCCAAATGGAAAATTGCCTGATAAAAATGAAATACACCATGCTTTTTTATCATATGTTTCTGATTCTGGTTTACTTGCTCCTTGTTTGTATCCACATGGATTAAGTTACATGTCACCTAATTTAATGATGGCTAGCCTAGACCACACAATGTGGTTTCATAAACAAAACTTTAGATGGGATGATTGGATTCTCTACTCAACAGATAGCCCATATACTGGCAATGCGCGAGGACTGGGAAGAGGCACTTTTTTTACTAAAGAAGGTGATGTTGTTTCTTCTGTAACTCAAGAAGGTTTATTGAGAATTAAGACTTCTTAATGTTTTAAGGAAAATTTTAATCTTTTCTGGATCTAAATCAGGAGTAAGTCCCTCACCAACATTAAAAATATAATTTTTTCTATCTTTAAATTTTGTAAAAATTTCACGTGCCTTTAATTCGATTTCTTCTTGATTTTTCTTGAAAAAAACAGGATTAAGGTTTCCCTGTATTGTTATATTTTCATCAATATAATTTTCAATTCGATCAGAAGAATTAATGCTATATGCTTTAAAAGCCGATTTATCAACAAAAGAAGAAAGAAGTTTGCCGCGATTATATAAAATTAAGGGAACTTCCTCATTTAGAGCTTCATAAATTTGATTTACATACTTCAGAGAAAAATCTACGTAATTATTTTCAAGAATCCCTGCCCATGAATCAAAAATTTGAATACAGTCTGCGCCATGTTGCACTTGCTTTTTTGCATATTCAATACAGCAATCTGTAAGTATTTGTAAATATGTTTCAGCATCTCTAGAGTTTTCAGATATATATGATTGGATACTTTTAAAATCTTTTGGCGATTGTCCATAAAACATATAAACAAATAGTGTCCAAGGACTTCCGGTAAATCCTATTAAAGGTACATTTACATTTTCTTTAATTAGAGAAGTTGCACTGTAAACATAATGGATTTTGTCATGAAATTCATTTGTATTTAAATCTATTTTGTCCATTGACGAAAGTGACTTCTCAAATATTGGACCTTTTCCTTTTACAAAATTTACTTTTAAACCTAAAGCATCTGGAATGGTAAGTATATCTGTAAAAGTTATTGCCGCATCAAGATCAAATGCATTTAAAGGCTGTAAAGTAAGCTCTTTACAAATTTCAGGTTTTTTAATCATCTCAAAAAAATCTTTATATTGAGATCTTACCTCTCTGTACTCTGGCATATATCTACCGGCCTGTCTCAAGAGCCATACAGGAATATACGGAGCTTCATTTTCTTGGTTGAGTGCTTTTAAAAAATAATTATTCAAAGTTATCTATAAAGTTAATTAAAAATTTTAGAATTTTATTTGATTCATTTGATTTGCTTAAAAAAGGAACGCCAATTTTTTTTAGCAAAACTAAATTTATTCCGTTTCCGTCATTTTTCTTGTCTAGTTCCATTGCACTTAGAATTTTATCTGCATCTAGCTCTATATCACTTAGATTGTATTCAAAACTATTTAGAAGTTTTTTAGATTTTGTAAAACTTTCTTGATCTAAAAATTTCTCTTGATAGGAAAATTCTAAAGCCATTTTCATCCCTATCATTACTGCATGACCATGAAGTATTGGATTATTTTGATTTACAGATTCGATTCCATGGGCAAATGTATGTCCAAAATTTAAGAATTTTCTTTGCTTAGCTTCCAGAAAGTCTTCTGTAACAATTTTTGTTTTTATTTCTATAGATCTTCTTGTTTGCTCTTCTAGAAAATCATTATCACGGCTAGTAACTTTTTCAATATTTTTTAATAAAGTATCGACATCGTCATCTGAAGTTATAATCGCGTGTTTTAATATCTCTGAAAGCCCATTGAGATACTCTTGCTCATCTAGTGATTCTAAAAAATTTGCACAGATAATAATTTTTTTAGGATTAAAAAAAGAGCCAACTAAATTTTTATAACTTTCAAAATTTACTCCTGTTTTTCCCCCTACTGAAGCATCTACCTGTCCTAGTAGCGATGTTGGAATTATTATTAAATTTATTCCTCTCATATATATTGATGATGCAAATCCTCCTAAATCTGTTGTAGCTCCACCACCTATTGCAATAAGATGATCATTTCTGTTGCAACCACTATCTTTCAGGAACTTAAGAATTCTAGCAGTAGACTGTAAATCTTTTTCTTTTTCAGGACTTTTAACAAGATAAACATTTTTGTTTAACAATTTATTCATTTGTGGATTCTTTTCCAAAACTCTTTCATCACATACAAAAAACATTTTTCCATGCTCAGGGAAATTTTCTGAGATTTTAGAAATTTCTTTCTGATAAAGAATTTCCACTTCTTGTTCTTGATTCTTAAAAATGATTTTTTTCATTATTTTTTATCCAGTCTACAACTTCATCAATATTTTTTTTATCAATATCAATAGTAGCAATAGATGACTCAATATAATATTTCCTTCTTTTTTTGAGTAATTGACTAAACCCTTTAATGTCCATATCTTTCATTAACGGGCGAAACTCTCTTCTTCTTGTAGACCGTTCATAGAGAGTTTCTTCACTACCATCTAGAAAATAAGTTCTTTCTTTAGATAAGAAATTTCTAGAGCCTTTATAAGTAATGATGCCACCCCCTGTAGCTAGAACAAATTTTGTCTTATTTTGAAAATCAATTAAAGATTTATTTTCAATATCTCTAAAAAAGCCTTCACCATCTTCTTCAAAGATATCTTTAATATTTTTCTTTAATTTAGCTTCAATAATTTTATCTAAATCGTGGAAATCAACTAAAAGACTTTCAGCTAGTTTTTTACCAACTGTACTTTTACCAGATCCCATCATGCCTACTAAAAAAATTCTCATTTTTACATTATTTTGTGAATGTGAATAATAATATATAAATGCTTACAGTCATAAAATCATTAGCTTTATTTTTTCAAATAATATTTTTATTCATTGGTTGTATTTTTTTATATGTAGATAAAAATACTCCAGACCTAGACTTAATTTCCGAAAGTGAACTTCAACAACCCATTAGAATTTACTCTAAAGACGGAAAGTTAATTGGATTTTTTGGCATTGAAAGAAGAGAATTAATAAGTTTTGAACAAATTCCAGAAAATCTTAAGAATGCTGTTTTAGCAGCAGAGGATAAAGATTATTTCAATCATTCAGGTGTAAAAATCTCAAGCTTAGCGAGGGCTCTGTTAGGAGAATTAACAAACTCACCATCTGGAGGTGGAGGCACCATATCAATGCAAGTAGTGAGGAGTTATTTGCTGTCTACAGAAAGAACTTATGAAAGAAAATTAAAAGAAATTTATTTGGCTTGGAGATTAGAAGAATTTATGTCCAAGGAAGAAATTCTTCAGCTTTACTTCAACAAGACATTTTTAGGAAATAGAAATTATGGGTTTAAGTCAGCCTATGATTATTATTTTGGTAAAAATTTTAATGAAATATCTATAGCTGAATCAGCAACACTTGCTGCAATTTTACAGAGACCATCAACTATCAATCCCAAAAAAGATCCAGCAAAGACAAAGAAGAGAAGAAATTTAATTTTAAAAAGAATGTTTGAAGAAGACCTAATATCTTCAAATCAATATCAACAATCAATTTTAGAAAATGTAGACTCAAAAACTTATCCTCCCATCTTGGAGTTAGAAGCCCCACACTTTTCTGAGAGTATTAGAAAAAAAGTCTTACAAATTTATGGGAGTGATGCATTCAAATTAGGTTTAAATGTATACACAACTTTAGATTCAGAAATGCAGATAAATGCAATAAATTCAGTGAATGAGAATCTTTTTAGATATCAACAAAATGCTAGAGAAAATAACTTAAACGAAAATGGTACCCCTGTAGAGGCAGCCTTCATCGCTATGGATTACACATCTGGAGAAATAAAGGCCTATGTGGGAGGTAATAATTTTCAAGATTCAAAGTTTGATAGGGTAACAGCTAAGCTGATGCCTGGCTCAACAATCAAGCCATTCATCTATTCTTGTGCATTTGAAAATGGCTTAAGGCCAGCAACGGTTGTGGTAGATGGGCCAATTATTGTTAAAGATGAATTATTAGAGGACTATTGGAGACCTAAGAATAATTCAGGTAATTTTCATGGACCAGTAAGATTGAGAGAATCTTTAATTGAATCTCTAAATTCTGTATCTATAAAACTGACCGACATGCTTGGATTTGAAAAAATGAACAGCTGTTTCGATAGATATGGCTTTAGTAGTTCAATGGACATTAAAGACTTATCTGGGGCATTAGGAAATGGATTAATTTCACCTTATGAATTAGCACAGACATTTTCAATATTCCCAAATAGCGGCACATCAGTTGATTTTTTCATGATTGAAAAAATTACTAATAGGAAAGGTGAAGTATATTTTCATAATATCTCGAAAGAAAATAAGGAAAGATTAGGTGAAGAAATAGCATTTATTACCAGAGAAATTTTAAAAGAGGGATTAGATAGGTTTCTTAAATTTAGAAATCTAAATCTTGTTATTGAAAATGCTGGAGGTAAGACAGGTACAACAAATGATGCAAGAGATACTTGGTTCGTTGGTTATGCTGAAAATATCATAGCCTCTTCTTGGGTTGGTAAAGATGATGGAAGTACATTGGGAGATGAACAGTTTGGTAGTTCAAATGCTTTACCTATTTGGTTGGATTTTATGAATAATTCAATTGATTTATTAGATGAAACAACTTTTTTAATTCCAGAAGATATTACTCTTGTAAGAATTGACAAGAACACAGGAAAAGTTGCAAGCACCTTTGATAATGCTATTTTCGAGTATTTTTTAGATGATGATCTTAAAGATATTCTAAATTAGTTATGATCTTCAAAATTTAAATTTTGATATATTTTTTTAAAGTTATCTTTAAAAAAAGCCATTATGTTTATTAATTCTTGATTTGTATCACCCTCAAATCTCATGACAAGTTTTGGTGAAGTATTTGATGCTCTTAGCAGACCCCATGCTTTGGAACTAGAAAATCTAACACCATCAATATCAAGAATCTCATATCCTGAAAAGTCTACTTCATTTTTAAATTTATCAACCATTTCAAATTTCTGAGAATCCTCTACATCTAAAGTTAATTCTGGAGTAGAAAAAACTTTCGGAAAATCTGAAATTTTTGTTGATAAATCTATTTCAAGTTCAGAAATTATTTTTGTAAGAATAACTGCAGAATAAATACCATCATCAAAACCATACCAATCATAATTTATGAAAATATGGCCAGACATTTCTGCACCTAAAATTGCATTTGTCTCTCTAATTTTGTTTTTTATGTTGAAGTGGCCAGTCTTTTCTATTACGGGATCACCTCCATTTTCCTTAATTATTTTTGATACCTGATTAGAGCATTTAACATCATAGATCACCGGACCCTTCTTTTTTTGCAAAAAATATTCGGATAAGAGCATAATGATGTGATCAGGAGAAACTATATTTGAGTTGTTATCTACCATGCCGACTCTATCTCCGTCACCATCAAATGCGAAACCTAAATCAGCCTGATTTACTGAGACAGAATCAATTAAATCTTTTAAATTCTTTTCTTTGCTTGGGTCGGGGTGATGGTTTGGAAAATTTCCATCTGGTTTAGTATTCAATGAAATAACTTCAGCACCAATTTTTTCAAATACTCTTTTTGCATATGGTCCAGCAGCTCCATTACCAGAATCCAAAACAACTTTTATTTTTTTCGGTAATTTACAATTAGAGTAAATTTCATTTTCATATTGTTCAATTAAATCTCTTGCATCTGATGTATTAACTATATTTGTCGTTTTATTTTTTAAGTTAATTACATCGTTTTTAATTTCAAGACCAGAAACCGCACCATCATTAATTACCATTTTTAACCCATTATCTTCTTTGGGATTATGGCTGCCAGTTATCATTATTCCACAATTGGTTTTTCCAATTTTTGTTGCAAAATAAACTAAAGGTGTAGGTACCATGCCAAGGTCAAGAACCTCCAAATCATTTGAACAAAGGCCAGAGATAAGTGATTTTTTTATTCTATTTGCAGATAATCTACAATCAGTTCCTAGGTATACTTTATTTTGACCAGTTTTAAGAATTTTCTCACTTAGCACAATTCCAATTTTTCTAATGATGTCATCATTTAAATCTTCATCTGCTTTACCTCTTATATCGTAAGCACGAAAAATATTTTCATTAATCATTTGTTTTAATTAAATTCTCAATTAACTATACTAACCACTATGTCGAATACATATTGGCTTGATGGAGAGTATATCAAGAAAGAGCAGTCAAATATAAGTGCTTTAACGCATACACTTCACTATGGTTTAGGTGCTTTTGAGGGAGTAAGGTGTTACTGCTCAGATGAAGGTGAGGTAAATATATTTAGACTGCAAGATCATACTAACAGGCTTCTTGAGTCAGTTAAAATTTTAGGTTTAGAGGTAAGTTATTCCTTTGACGAATTGGTTGAAGTTCAAAAACAAGTCATAAAGAAATCAAACTTGAAAAATGCATACCTAAGACCAATCGTTTTTCTTGGGAGCGATAGGCTTGGTCTAGATATAGTTGGGATGGATGTTCATGTAATGGTGGTGTGTCAAGAATGGCCATCATATTTTGGAAAAGATGCGATTGAAAAAGGTATTGATGTAATGGTTTCATCATACACAAGAGCCCACCCAAATAGTTTAATGACCAAATCTAAAATTTGTGGAGGGTATGTAAACGGAATATTAGCTCACGATCAAGCAAAGAAAAATGGTTATCAAGAGGCAATTCTTATGGATACTACTGGATTTGTTGCTGAGGGTAGTGGTCAAAATATCTTCTTGGTCAAAGATGGTGTTTTGCTTACCCCTGAATTAACTTGTTGTTTAAATGGGATAACTAGAAAGACTGTAATGCAAATTGCTAAAGATAATGATATCGAGATAAAAGAAAGACTAATTACAAGAGACGAGCTCTATACTGCAGATGAGATATTTTTATGTGGAACTGCAGTTGAAATTGCTCCAGTTAAGTCAGTTGATAAAACTTCGATTGGTAAGGGATCTAAGGGAGAAGTTACTGACCTAATTCAATCCACATACTTTGACTGTGTTAAAGAAAAAATAGAAAAATATAATAGCTGGCTCTCTAGAGTTTAATGCTAAAACTAAAAATAGCCTTACTGAGTTATAGAAGTGATCCTTTTTCTGGTGGGCAAGGTATATATCTAAAAAATTTATCTGATGCTCTAGTTAAACGTGGTCACAAAATAACAATTTTTTCTGGTAATCCTTTACCTGATGTAAATAAGAATGTTGATTTAATTGAAATAAAGACACCTGGTTTTTTTGAAACTTTTGAATTTAAAAAAAGAATTGATCTGTTCAAAAAATATCCTGAAAAGAAAATATTTGATTACCAAGACTTTTTTGATTCAATCACTGGAGTTTTTTCAGAGCCAATTTATTTTGCGAAAAGACTGGAGAATAATAAAGAATTTATTAAAAGAGCAAATTCTTTTGATATTTTTCATGACAATCAATCTATAAGTAACTTTTCAAATCTAATTTCAAATCGGCTGATCACCACTGTTCACCATCCGGTACATATTGACCGAGATATCGACATTCAATTTGAAAGAACATTTTTGAAAAAAATTTCAATAAAGAGATGGTATTCATTTTTAACAAACCAAAAAAATAGTCTTAAAAAATCAAAAATTATAGTTACACCAACCCAATCCTCAAAAAATGACATCGCTAATTTATTTTCATTTGAAAAAAAGAGGATAGAAGTTATATGGAACGGAATTAATATAAAAAAAGTTGAACCTTTTAAGCCAAAAAAATTTACCTCAAAACTTTTATCAATAATCAGCTCCGATGTGCCAATGAAAAATTTAGAGATTGTTCTTAAATCTTTAAAAGATCTTAGTGATGAGGGTATCAACATTAAATTAAAAATAATTGGAGATCTTAGAGAGAAAAATAATAATCTCATTAAACAGCTTGAAATAGAAGATAAAATTGAATTTCTTCCAAAGCTTTCAAAGGATCAATTAATTCAAAATTTAGATGATGCAGATATAGGTATATGCCCATCAATATATGAGGGATTTGGATTTCCTCTTGTAGAAATGATGTCAAGGGGTCTTCCCGTAATAGCTTCTGATGGAGGTTCATTGCCAGAACTATTATCTGATTCTGGCCTTATATTTAATCCATATGATAAGGATGAGTTAACAGTCAAGATTAAACAAATGTTAGAAAATACAAAACTTAGAGAAAGGTTTGCATTAAATAGTCTTAATAGAATGGATGATTTTTTTGATTGGGACGAGTATGCTATGAAACTTGAACCCTTATATCAAAAAATCTTAAGTGGACACTTTTAATTTTGAATCCTTAAATCTTAAAAAAGTAAAAAAAGCTATTGATATAGGTTGTGGCAATGGAAGACATTTAAAATCACTTGGTTTCAGGCTTAAGAAAGCAGAGATATTTGGTGTCGATCAGCTTAAACATGAAATCCATAAATTAAATAACGAATTTGAAACACATGTCTGCAAAAATGGAAATAGTTATTCTTTTAATGTTCAAGATATAAGAGCTATAAGCTTTGAGGACAATTCTTTTGATATGGTTATTTGTTCAGAAGTCTTAGAACATGTTCCAAATTTTGAAAAAGTAATTAAAGAGTGTTATAGAATTTTGAAACCAGGCGGAGTCTTGCTTATAAGTGTTCCATCATATGTTCCTGAGATGCTATGTTGGAAGTATTCAAAAAAATATAAACAAACTCCTGGTGGTCACATAAGAATTTTCTCAAATAAGCTTCTTTTAGAAAATTTTCAAAAACTTAATCTAAAAATATTTAAAAAAAATAGAATGCATTCATTTCATTCTTTATATTGGATTCTTCGAGCGAGAAATGACATGGAAGAGACACCATTTCTAAAAAAGTTTCACTCTTTGTTGGTGAAACAGATGTTTGGACAAGCAAAAATTTCAGCATTTATTGAAAAGTTGCTCGACCCTATCTTTGGGAAATCAAAATGTTTTTATCTCAGAAAATAAAGGAATTTCAACCAATGATTGATTGGATTGAGAGCAATCAATCCTCTAGTGGAATGATCTTCTGGGATGATAAGAAAAAATTTGATGCTTGGGATCATTTTGAGTGTTTAACTGCCTTAGCAATTCTGGGAAGAAAAAAAAGTTTTCTCAAGGGTTTAGATTGGTTTGTAGATAATTTATCAAAAGATAGCCAAATCTTCTCCTTGTATAAGGGTGAAGAGATTACTCAAAAATATTATGAAATTCATCATGCAATATATTTTTCAGTTCCGTTACTTCAAGGCTTTTATATTTTTGAAGAAATAGACCTTTTAAGGAATAACTTTGAAACTCTCAATAAAATTGTGGAAAAAACAATTAACTCTAGAGATGACTATGGTTTTTTTTACTGGGCGGAAAAAAATGGTGAGTTTCAAGATAATTCTCTAATCTCTGCAACCTCATCAATATATCTTTCACTAAAAGCTGCAATAGAAATCTATAAATTTCTTAATGAAGATACTAAAAACCTAGAAGATATAACAAAAAGTATAGAACAGCAGTTTATTGGTGACATGTGTAGATTTAATAGAGATGGGATAGAACGCTCTCGTTTCTCTATGGATGCTTATTATCCATATTTAGCTGGTATTAATTTAGATGGTTCAAAACTGCTTGATTTGCTATCAGATTTTTACGTTCCAGGAATGGGAATAAAATGTGTTAAAGAGGAGCCATGGGTGACTTTTGCTGAGTCCTCAGAAGCAATAATTTCTTTAATTAGGGTTGGTGAAATTAAATTTGCAAGAAAAATAATGAGTGAAATTGAAAACTTCAAAAATAAAGATGGAATTTTCCCAACTGGTTATCAATACTCAGAAAAAATATTTTGGCCTGATGAAAGATCAACTTGGACAAATGCAGCTTATATTATTGCTCAAGATTGTTTATATGATATGACCAAAAAAAAGAAGGCCTTATTAGTATGATTTCTGTAAAAGGACAAGACTTTTTACACGTTTTAAAAAATTAAAACCCTCATTCAGAGATTGTTTAAAAATTTTATTTGGAGCTTGACCACCCTCATCCTCAGAATCATAAATATCATGAATAGCTAATGTGCCACCTTTTTTAATTTTATTTTTCCATAGTTCATAATCTGATTCTGCAGATTCAAAAGTATGACTTCCGTCAATAAATATTAAATCTGCATTGTTTTCAACAATTTTTGAAGCAGAAATTGAATCCATTACAAGTGGCTTTACAACATCCTCTAAATTAAACTTAGCAAGATTTTTTTCTAGTAATGGAAGAGTATTAACTCTTCCTAATTTTTCATCATAAACCTCAGCATCAAAATATAACTCTCCTATTTGTTGCTCCTCAGAGCCTTTATGATGATCGATAGTTATTAATTTAGATTTATTCTCTTTACATGCTTGACCTATAAAGCAAGAAGATTTTCCACAATATGAACCTATTTCTACGCAAAAGTTGTTCTCAGATACTCTTTTTACCTCATCGTAAAGTGCAATTCCTTCATTAAGGTCAAGGAACCCTTTTATTGAATCAAATTTTTCAATCATATATTTCTGGTTTCTGTGATTTAAATCTTCTGTGATGCCAAAGGTATTGATGAGGTTTTTTTAGAATACTTTCTTCAATTCTTTCATTTAATTTCTTTGCAAAAAATTCTTTTGAATTAAGAGTAGATGAAATATCACTAATTATTAATTCATAGCAATCTTCATTACTAAAAAAATCAAAATAAAACAAATTACAATTAGTTATCTTTGCAATAGAGAAGGGGACAGTTGTGGTTAAGCACTTCTGACCAAAAAAAGAAGATACGATCGATCTTTTATTTCTGTAATCTTGGTCTGGTCCGTAAAGAATTATTTTTCCATTTCTAAGGAGTTCTATTAAATTATTAATGTCAGAATTTGGAATTAAATTCTTTACAGATTTTAAACGTCCCCTTTCTTGTACTCTTTGAATTATTTTAGAATTATTAGGTCTTTCCATTGCATGAAGTTCATGGTGCAGGCTCAAGATTCTTGCTGAAAGTTCAATATATAGATTATGTCTAAATAAAAGCAATACACCCTTATTATTTTTTTTGGCTTCATCCAAGAGTTCAATTCCTCTGATTTTGTTATCGAGAGATTTAATTGTCTTAGTTGTAGCATTCCATGCAAGATTATTATCAAAAATAGCACCAATAGACTCATCGCAAGTATCGTTTACTAATTTCTCTCTCCATTTAGAGTCTTTATCACTGAAACAGTGGTTAATATTTGCAGAAATAATTTTTCTTCTTTTTTTAAGGCCTATCTTAAAAATTTTCTTAATAAAAAAATTATTAATAAAAAAATTTCTTGGAATTATACTGATAAGTCTTGTTAAAAAAATTATCAAAAAAACAATGATATTATTCATGTAATGCTTATTGTATATAACTTCTTTTATATTTTATTACTGCCTGTTCTTATTCTTAGGGATTTAATCGTTATAAAAAAAAATAAATTAAAAACTATTTCAAAAAAATTGGGATTTAATATATCAGGATCAAAGAATCCTACTATTTGGTTACATGGAGTAAGTCTTGGAGAAATAAAAATACTGAGTCCTCTAGCTAAGAAGCTTATCAATCAAGGAGAGACCGTTTTAATTAGCACCACTACAAACACAGGAAGGGAAGAGGTTAATAAAGTATTTAGAGAAAAAGAAGTTAGTTTTTTAACCTTTCCGTATGATTTAGGATTCATCTACAAAAAATTAATAAAGAAATTTAATGTTAAGAAGCTGGTTTTATTCGAAAGTGAATTTTGGCCAAACCTTCTCAACTCGTCACCAAAAAATCTAAAAATCATGTCATTAAATACCTCTATTTCAGATACAACCTTTTCCAGGCTAAATCTTATAAAAGGACTTGCGAAAAAAATGATAAGAAGAGTTGACCTTTATCTAGCCCAATCACGGTTAACAGTAGAAAGGCTTAAGCTGCTAGATGCAGAAAAAATACGGCTGTTAGGCAATATCAAGATCAATCCAGAAAATTATGAAATTAATAAAAATTTAGATTTTGGATTTAATGAAATCTTTGAAGATAAAAAATTATTTAAAGTTGTTCTAGGTAGTTCCCACGAGGGAGAGGAAGAATTTGTTTTTAATGCTTGGAAAAATCTAGAAAATTCAGTACTTGTTTTAGCTCCCAGACATCCTGAACGGATTTCGCTTATAAAACAAATTTTTAAAAATCAAAAAAACGTCTATATTTTTGACAAGGTAGGAAGTCTATTTGATCTTTACTCTCAAGCTGATATTGCAATAGTCGGTGGAAGCATAATATTCAAAAAAGGACATAATTTTATGGAGCCTGTTTATGCCAATATCCCCTCGATAACAGGAGATCATCTAGAAAATTACAAAGATTTAAAAGTGAAGCTTTGCGATACAGGAATTTTTGAAACTTTCAAAACAGAGAATGAGCTTTCAGTTTTACTAAAAAAATATACAAATTCAGAATTAAGACAAAAAAAATTAAATGAACAAAAGACTGCACTAGAAAAAATTTCCGGCTCTTATGAGTCAGTTTTAGTGGCTTTAGATGAATTATAAATATAACTTTCCGGCGATCTTTCTTATTGGACCGACTGCGAGTGGCAAAACAGCTACTTCAATTGCTATAGCAGAAAATCTTCCAATTGAGATAGTAAGTGTTGATAGTGCAATGGTGTATAAAGGAATGGATATTGGAACATCAAAACCAACAAAGTTTGAGAGAAAAGGAATTCCACATCATCTAATCGATGTCGTTTCACCTAATAGAAGTTTTAACTTAGGGTTATTTTTAAAAGAAACTCATAGAGCCACAAAAGAAATTTTAAAAAATGAAAATATTCCTTTATTTGTTGGAGGATCGATGCTTTTTCAAAAGGTACTTCTTAATGGAATACATGACTTTCCTAGTGATGAAAATATTAGAGAACAAATTCAAAAAGACAAAAAAGAAAATGGAATCGATTTCCTTATCGATGAATTAAGACTTAAAGATGAGGATACCTTTACATCTATAGATTTAAAAAATTTAAGAAGAGTAGAGAGAGCAGTTGAGATTATAAGAATCACCGAAACTAAATTATCGGTATTAAAAAAACAGGAAATAGAAAAGTTTTTTGACTACAACAAGTGTTTGGTTTTAGGAATATTTAACAAAAAATCAACCTTGGAATCATTAGCTAAAAAAAGATTAGAAATTATGGTTAATCAAGGAATCTTAAATGAACTTGAAAATTTGAAAAAGGAATATAAATTAAATGCAGGTCATCAAAGCATGAATGCTATCAACTATAAGCAGTTCTTAGCACATCTTGATGGTAAGGTTTCTTTAGAATTGGCTTTTGAACAAGCTTTTGACGCTACAAAAAACCTTATTAAAACCCAGCTTAATTGGATGAAAAAATTTAATTTCAATAATTCAATGAATGCAGAGTATGCCGATGATTCAGAGACTTTTTCTGATACAATAAACACTTATTTAAGGAGCTTTAATAAATGAATTGGAATCCAAACGAAAACGATCCATGGGGTAAAAAAAATAATAATCCACCAGACCTCGATGAGGCTATAAATCAGTTCAGAAAAATGTTTTCTGGCGGTGGCGGTGGTAAAGGAGCGCCATTTAAATTTAATTTTAAATTTTTCTCTTATTTAATTCTTGGTTTACTGGCTTTGTATATATTTTTAGGTGTCAGGATAGTAAATGAGGCAAACCGAGAAGTGGTTTTCACACTAGGTAAATATAATAGAGTTTTAGGTCCAGGATTACAGTTCCATTTTCCTTTCTTTGAGGAAGTTTTTGCCTCTGAAAATATATCAAGAATAAGAACGTTTGTTCTTCCAACAAATATGCTTACAAAGGACGAGAATATTGTTGACGTCGAGTTAAATGTTCAATATACAATAAGTGATTTAAAAAAGTATTCCTTAAATGTTGAGGATCCGGAGATAACAATAAGACAGGCAACAGAAAGTGCACTACGTCATGTTGTTGGTGAAAACAATATGGATGACCTATTAACTTCAGGAGCAGCTGCAATTAGTTCAGGAATACTACTGCGTCTAGATGAGTATTTACAAATTTATGATGCAGGAATTTCTGTACAACAAGTAAATATTGAACAAAGACAGCCACCAGCTGAAGTAATTGATTCCTTTAGAGATGTTGTTGCGGCAAGAGAAGACAAGGAAAGACTTAGAAACGAGGCACAGAAATATGCACTTTCAATTGTTCCAGTTGCAAGAGGGGATGCACAAAGAGCTCTTCAAGATGCAGAAGCATATAAACAAAAAGTTATAGCAATTGCAGAAGGTGAATCTGAAAGATTTCTAGCTCTTTTAGTAGAGTATCAAAAGGCACCAGAGGTAACTAGAGAAAGGCTATACATTGATGCCCTTGAAGAGGTGCTCTCATCAAGTACAAAAGTCATGATAGATGTCGAAGGCGGTAATAATTTACTTTACCTTCCGTTAGACCAACTAATTAAAAAACAGGAGGATGAAGATGAATAAAGGTTCACTAGCAATATTATTAACATTAGTGCTAGTATTTCTCGCTACACAGACCATTGTCATAGTAAGAGATACAGAAAAAGCTATTTTACTTAAGCTTGGAGCATTCGAGAGAACAATCGAGCCTGGATTAAGTTTAAAAATTCCGTTCATTGATGACGTCATGAAGTTTGAAGCAAGGTTAAGAACTTTAGATACCCAGCCAGATAGAGTGCTTTCTGAAGAATCAAAGCCACTTTTCGTAGATTCATTTGTGAAGTATAAAATTGTTGATGCTGAAACATTCTACACATCTACTAACGGTGGTCAGGATAGAGTTGCTGAGGACACATTGCAAAGACGTGTCAGAGATAAGTTAAGAAATGAATTCGGTAAAAGAACTCTTCAAGATGTTGTATCTGGAGATAGGGATGGCTTAATGCTCGCACTTAAAAACTCATTAGGCGAAGATTCTGGAGAATTAGGGGTTGAAATAGTTGATTTCAGAGTGAAAAGGATAGACTTCGAAAGGGAAATTAGATCTTCAGTATTCGAGAGAATGAAAACTGAGAGAAACAGGATTGCAGAAGAATTAAGAGCTGAAGGCAGAGAGTTAGCTGAAGAGATAAGAGCAAACGCTGATAAAAATCGTACCATTATTCTTGCTGAGGCTACTAGAGAAGCAGAAAAAATTAGAGGCCAAGGTGATGCAATTGCAGCAGGTACTTATGCTGAAGCATTCAATCAAGACCCTGAATTTTATGATTTTACTAGAAGCTTAAAAGCGTACAAAAGTACTTTTAATGATCAAGGTGATATTCTCTTGATAGATCCTGATAGCGATTACTTTAAATATTTGAATAAATCGGAACAACAATAGTTTATGGAAAATTCCCTAATCCTTGTTGGAACACAGTGGGGAGATGAAGGAAAAGGAAAAATTGTTGACTACTTTTCAGAAAAATTTTCTGCAGTATGTAGATTCCAGGGTGGACATAATGCTGGGCACACTATCTACAATGATAAGAAAAAATTTGTATTGCATTTAATTCCCTCTGGGATTTTCTACGATCATGTTTCTTGCTTTATCGGCCAAGGAGTTATTTTGTCATTAGATTCATTGCTCGAAGAAGTTGAGACAATTGAATCTAAGGGAATAAATCTTGATGGAAAATTACGTATAAGTCGTTACTGCAGTCTCCTGCTTCCCGTTCATGCAAAGATTGATCAATTAAGAGAGGATAATAAAAATAAAATTGGAACTACTAGAAGAGGTATTGGACCAGCATACGAGGACAAGACAGCCAGAAGAAGTATTAAAGCTTTTGATCTTGAAGATGACTCTCTTCTTGTAGACAAATTGAAAAACCTTCTGGATTACTATAATTTTCAAATAGAAAATATTCACAAAGCTGAAAAATTTAACTATCAAGAAGTATTTGATAATCTCAAAGAGACCTATAGTAAAACTTCAAAATTTTTTGGAGATGTTACAGACTCACTCGAAGAAATTTATGAAAAAGGAAACCATATACTTTATGAAGGTGCACAAGGAACTTTACTTGATGTAGATTATGGTACTTATCCATATGTTACGTCTTCAAATACTCTTGCCACATCAGTAGGTGTGGGCTCTGGATTTCCTAAAAGCATCTATGCTGATGTATTGGGTATTGTTAAAGCCTACACAACAAGAGTAGGTGAGGGTCCATTTCCAACTGAGCTGCATGATGAATATGGTGAGAAGATTGCAAAGATAGGAAATGAGTTTGGCGCCACAACAGGCAGACCAAGGAGATGTGGGTGGCTAGATCTTGTAGCTTTGAAGTACTCTGCAAAACTAAACAATCTAACCAGTTTATGTGTCACAAAACTTGATGTGCTCGATTCATTTTCTGAAATAAAAGTATGTGATGAATATGAAATTGATAACGAAATTGTTCAATATAAATCTAGGCAGCTGCATAAAGTTAAACCAAAATACAAGATATTTAAGGGCTGGGAACAATCTCTCAGTAAGTGCCAAAATTATTCAGAGTTACCTAAGGAAGCAAGAGAGTTTCTTGAATTCATTGAGGATTATACTAAAGTGAAAATAAGTCTTATTTCAAACGGCCCTCAAAGAAATGATCTAATTCACAGATAATTCTTTCGCTCGTTTTATACCCGCATCAACTGCTTCCGAAAATATTTTTTTAAAACCTTTTTCATCAAGTTTTTGTAGAGCAGCCTCAGTAGTACCACCTTTTGAAGCTACACTCTCTACAAGTTCTTCAAGATTTTCTCCATTTTTAATGGCGTTAATAATACTTGATAAAAAAACAATTGAAACAAGCCTCTTAGACTCTTTATCAGTCAATAATTCATCAAGTCTTTTTTCAAATTCTTGCATTAGATCATAAAAAAAAGCTGGTCCGCTTCCTATCAAAACAGTATGAAGGTCAATCTGGTCTTCATTCTCAACTTCGTAAGACTCACCAATGAATTTGAATGTCTCAACCATCTCTTTATTATCCTGATTAGAGTAGATGGCTGTTACTCCTAAATTATCCTTAGCACCTACATTTGGCATAGCTCGAAAAATTTTAGAGCTTGGTAGTAAATTCTCTAATTCACTAATTTTTACCCCTGCTGCAACACTAACAAAAGTTTTAGAACTTATATTAAATTCCATTATTTCGTCACAAAGTGTTTTCAGATCTTGCGGTTTCACACACAGAAAAATGATGTCACTTTTTTCAATGCATTCTTCAAGAGAACATGAGCTATGATTATTGTTCCCCAACCATTCTTTATTTTGTTCCAGTATGTCATACCCAAAAATTTTTATTTCTGTATTTTTTTGGAAGCCTTGAATTAGAGATTTAGCAATATGACCACAACCTAAAAAAGCAAAATTTAACATCGTGTCAGTTTAATATTTTTTCTAAAGTTGCGTTGACAAATTTATAAGAATTTTCTGTCCCAAATTTCTTAGCCAATCTTACAGATTCATCAATTAATATACTCTTAGGCGTAGATTCAGTCTCTTGTTCTGAAATTGCCAACACCATTAAATTCTCTTCCATCAGGTCAATTTTTTTGATTCCAAATAAATCTAGCTCGGATTTTTCATTGATTACTAATTTAATCTTTTCAAAGTTTTTAGTTGCATGTGAAAAAACATTTTTAAAAAAAATATAGTCTACTTTGGTTTTAGTAAAATCCTTTAAGAAGGACTTTTCTATTTCAGAAGATTTATTATGTCCAAAAGAAAATTCGTACATCGCCTGAATCAAAAGCTCTCTAGCGTTGACCTTATCCTTATATTTGGCAAGGTTTTTCATAGTTCATCTTTTGATTTTGCTAGAGTCTTGAGTGCCTTGACATTATTGAGTGTATTTTTTTTGTTCCTTATTTTTAATTGCTCTTCATTTTCTACACAGATTACGTTATTGATTATTGCTACAGAAGGGTGATCAAGTGCTAAATTCCCTATTTCTCTGAAAGTTTCTGTTGTAACAAGTTCATAATGAGTAGTTTCACCTCTAATAACTACTCCACAAAAAATAATTCCCTCTACACCTGTATCCTTAAAATATTCCTTTAAAATTCTTTCTCCCATTGCTGCAAGTTCTAAGGATCCAGGAACTTCATAAAAACTTACGTCTAAACCTGCTAGCTCTTCAGAAATAATTTCCTTCATATCATTAATATATTCCTCATACCAAGAGGTATGAACTACAAAAAATTTATTCATTCACAAACTCCTCAATTTCTATATTAAATCCTGAGAGTCCACTATATCTCGTAGTTGTTCCTAAGACTTTAATTTTATTTAAACCCAGCGATCTAAGAATTTGTGATCCAACTCCAATTACTCTTCTATTTCTTTTTGGTTCTACAACCTCATCTTTTAGCAAGGGCAACCAATATGATTTAGCATCTCTATGATTTATTAAAACAAATACTCCACAGTCTTCTTTAGATAGTCTCTCTAAAGATTTTCTTATGGACCATTTTTTCCCAATTTCATTAATTCCTAATGTATCTTGTAAAACACTTTGTGTTTGGACTCTCACAAGGGGAAGCTCTGCCTTATCTAATTGTCCTTTACTCAAAGAGAAATGATATTCGTCAAAAATAACATCTCTCCAAACCTTCAGGTCAAACAGTCCAAACTCAGTTTCAACTTCTTTTTCCGTAATCATTTCAACTGTTGATTCTTTACTTAATCTATAATCAATTAAATCTGCTATTGTTCCAACTTTTAAGCCAAATTCTTTCCCGAACTTTATTAGATCATCTCTTCTAGCCATGGTTCCATCATCATTCATAATCTCACATATAACACCTGAACCATTCAGGCCTGCAAGACTTGCCAGATCGCAAGCTGCTTCTGTATGTCCAGCTCTTGCTAATACTCCCCCTTTCATTGCTTGAAGTGGAAAAACATGACCAGGTTGGACAATATCATTCTTTGATGAATTTTCCTTTACAGCTGTGAGGATTGTATGTGCCCGATCTTTTGCAGAAATACCAGTTGTAATTCCTTCTTTAGCTTCAATTGAAACAGTGAATGCTGTTTTGTTTGTCGTCATATTATTTTGTGTCATTGGTCTTAAATCTAAATCTTTACATTTATCCTCATTAAGAGCTAAACAAATTAATCCTCTTCCATGTTTAGCCATAAAGTTAATAATTTCTGGTGTTACATGCTCAGCAGCACAAATAAGATCTCCTTCATTTTCTCGATCCTCATCATCCAGAATAATTACCATTTGACCATTTTTAAGATCATCTATAATTTCTTGTGTTGTATTTTTAATCATTAATAAAAACTCGTTTAATATCTCGGTCAATTGTATAGGAAGATGTAAGATTAAAACCATTTTTCTCAATAAAATTTAAAACAGCTGACCAGCTGATACCTTCATTGCCAAGAGGTTCTGGTGACTGGTATGAAATTAAACGATCACATAAACCATCTTTTAAAAACGACTCAACTAATTTTGGTCCAGCTTCAACTAATATCGAGTTAAAATTTTGTTCGTAAATAATTTGCACAACCTTTTTCAGATCAACATCATCAAAAATTTGAAAATGATTATCTTTAAAAAAATTGAGTTTGGAATCAGCCTTTGCTTTTGAACTTAAAAGAATTCTTTTGGGCTGATTTGCAACAAAGTTTACCCGAGCATTCATTGTTGGGTTGTCGTTTCTAAGCGTATTTCCGCCGGTTACTATCACATCATGCAAAGCTCTAATATTTTGCACGTCATGATTTGATTTTTCCGATGTAATTTTGATTGGCTTACCATTATTATCTGCAGCGTAGTTATCGATAGTTTGAGCAATTTTTATGGTTACAAAAGGCCTTTTATTCTCATGTTTAAAAAAATAAAACTCGTTTGAAGACTTAATTTCTTCCTCTAAAACACCTACCGTTACATCTATACCTGCTTCTTTCAGCTTCCTTATTCCTTGACCCGAAACTAAAGGATTAGGATCAACTACTCCAATAACAATTTTTTTAATTCCTGAACTAATAATCTTTTCTGTGCATGGAGGTGTTTTACCAGTGTGGTTACAAGGTTCCAAAGTACAAAAAAGAGTTAGGTCCTCCTTTTTAATTTCTGCATCAACTTTGTCTATACAATTTACCTCTGCATGGGGACCTCCAAAATACTCATGCGCTCCTGTTGACACAATTTGTCCGTTTGAGTAGAGCAGAGCTCCAACGACTGGATTGGGTTTTGTTGTATGTTTGTGTTCAACAGAAAGCTTTACAGCTTCTGCCATTAATTTATCTACATCCATTATTTTTTTGAAAGTTCTGAAACTTCGTCAACAAAGTCTTCAATGTCTTGAAAATTTTGGTACACAGATGCATACCTGACATACGCTACTTGATCTAATTCCTTCAAATGGTTCATTACATGCTTCCCTATCGATTGAGATGGAATTTCACGCTCGCCCACCTTTCTTATTGCATCTTTTATAGACTGAATAGAAAATTCTATTTTATCTGACTCTACAGGTCTTTTCTCAAGGGCTTTACGAAATCCTGCTCTTAATTTTTCTTCATCGAAAGGCTCTCTAATTCCGTTTGATTTTATAATTCTTGGCATTACAAGATCAGCCTCTTCATAAGTAGAAAACCTTTCTCCGCAGTGGGTACATTCTCTTCTTCTTTTAATTTGGGATCCTTCAGCTACAAGCCTTGAATCAATAACTTTTGTTTCTTCATTACCACAAAAGGGACAAAACATTATTTATAGACCGGAAATTTTGAGCAAAGATCTGCAGCTTTCTTTTTCACTTCTTGAAGAATTTCAGGTTTATTTTTATTTTCTATAGCCTCTGAAATTAGCTTAACAATTTCTGAACATTCCTCTTCCTTAAAGCCTCTAGTAGTTACTGCTGCTGTACCAATTCTTACTCCAGAAGTTACAAATGGTGATTCAGGATCGTTGGGTATTGAGTTCTTATTCAAAGTAATATTCACCTTACCAAGTAATTCTTCTGCATCTTTTCCAGAAATATTTTTATTTCTTAGATCCAGTAGAAGCAAATGATTATCAGTTTGAGGTTGTATAGTTTCGAATCCTAATTTCTGAAAATCTTCACACATTGATTTCGCATTTTTTATTATTTGTTTTTGGTAATTTACAAAGTCGTCTGTCATGGCTTCTTTAAAACACACAGCTTTTGCGGCAATAACATGCATGAGTGGACCTCCTTGAGAGCCTGGAAAAACTCCAAAGTTTAATTTTTTCTGAAATTCTTCGTCTTCGTTAGAGAGAATTATTCCCGACCTAGGGCCTCTCAAGGATTTGTGTGTTGTGCTAGTAACTACGTGCGCATATTCAACAGGACTTGGGTAAACACCACCAGCTACAAGACCTGAAACATGGGCCATATCAACTAGAAGAAAAGAGTTATTTCTATCTGCAATTTCCCTAAAACGCTTCCAGTCAACTATACCCATATAAGCTGAAAAACCAGCAATTATAAGTTTTGGTTTGTGTTCATCAGCAAGTTTCTCAACTTCTTCATAATCAATTGTTCCAGTATCCTTTTTTAAACCATACTGTATTGCATTAAAATTTCTTCCAGAAAAATTTACTTTTGCGCCATGAGTTAAGTGACCTCCTTGATCGAGAGCCATACCTAAAATAGTATCGCCAGGTTCCAATAATGCTAGAAAAACTGCAGCATTAGCTGAAGCTCCTGAGTGAGGTTGGACATTAGCAAATTTTGCACCAAATAATTTTTTTGCTCTTTCGATGGCAATGTTTTCTACACCATCTACATGTTCGCATCCGCCGTAATATCTCTTATTTGGGTAACCCTCAGCGTATTTATTTGTTAGCACACTGCCTTGTGCTTCCAGAACTCTCTTTGATGCATAGTTCTCCGAGGCAATCAATTCAATATGTTCTTCTTGGCGGGATAACTCAAGTCCCATGAAATCCGCCAAATCAGGGTCGTATTCTTCTATGTTTTGATTTTGTGTTAATTTAAATTCATTCATGGTTTTTTATGTTTAAACTTTGATTTTCTCTTTGGATAGCAAGTTTTGCATATCTCACATTCTAGACCATAACATCCTCTAGCAGGACAATATGCTCTAGCGTACATAATAATTTGTATATGAAGTTTATTCCATTCCTCAATAGGAAAAATATTTTTTAGATCACTTTCTGTTGTTTTAACATTTTTTCCACTACTCAAACCCCACCTTTGTGCACATCTATGAATGTGAGTATCAACAGGAAAAGCAGGAATATTAAATGCTTGGGAAACAACTACAGACGCTGTTTTATGTCCAACCCCTGGTAATTTTTCTAAATCTGATATGTCATCTGGCACTTTACCACCAAAATTTTTAACTAAAATTGATGATAATTCCTTTATAGCTTTAGATTTTTGTGGACCAAGGCCACATGGTTTAATGATTTTATAAATTTGATTTTTAGTTAATTTACTCATTTTTAAGGGGCTTTTAGCAACTTTAAAAAGTTTGGGGGTAATTTTATTTACTCTCTCATCAGTACATTGAGCAGAGAGCAATACTGCAATTAATAGTGTATAAGGATCAGAGTGATCAAGTGGGACTGGAGGAGTCGAAAAAACTCTGTCTAGTATCTTCGAAATATTCCTTGCACGTTCGCTTTTTTTCAATGTATCAAAAGTTTGCTAACTAATATATTTGGTATATTATAAGCATTATATATTGTCTTAAATTATGGGGAGAGACATGAAAAAGATCTTTTTATTATTACTTGTGCTTGTCACAAGCTCGTTCGTGTTTTCTCAAGAAGCTGAAGAAGGCTTTGATGAGAATTCAATTGAAAATGTTGTTACGACTGCTCTTTTAAAAGAAGAGACAGTACAGGATGCATCGGTTGCTGTTACAGTTTTAACTGGTGATGATATTGATGAAAGAGGTATAAGAGACCTCGAAGATGCTCAATTCCAAGCACCAGGGCTATACTTTACTCAAGGTGTCTTTACAGGAGCAGCAGTATCTATTAGAGGTGTACCAAATATAGGTGGTGCAGGAGCATCATTCTCAGGTAATGTTTCTTACAGAATGGATGGTTCTAATGTAACCGCAGCTTGGTTTGCTGACGGAGAGATGTTTGATGTTCAAGCTCTCGAAGTACTTCGTGGGCCTCAAGGAACACTATTTGGTGGTAGTAACCCCGCAGGTTCAATAATTATTTCATCTGCAACTCCTACTTCAGCAAAACATAACTATTTTGATTTTGAAATAGGAGATCATGAGCTATCGAAGTTCACTTTAGGTCACACTGTTCGTTTTTCTGATAAAGCTGCAACAAGATTTGCAATAAGAAAAACTAATAGAGATGGTTTTGTAATGAACTTACAAACCGGAGAAAAAATTGATGATAAAGACTATTTAGGAGCCAGAATGGTTACTGAGTATGACTTTGATAACGGAGCAACTTTAAGGTTTACAGCTTTCCATCAATCAAGAGATGATAAGAGTGGAAGGCTAATGAAAACTGCCTGTGATGGTGTAGTTATTTTTGGTTGCCAGCATACATTAACTGGTGGTTTTCCAGATCCAGGAGGATTGGTTGATACAACTACTTCATATTTTACAAGTATTGATTTATTAACAGGTATATACCCAGGAAACGGATTAATTTCTGATCCATTAATTAATGTTTATGAAAACGCACAAGTACCAGTTGATGCTTATAAAGTTAGTCACCCTTTAACACCCCATAAAGAAATTGACTCTAACTTATTCAGTTTAAATCTTGAACAAAACATGCTTGGACACGATTTTGTATTGAACTATGCATATTATGAACATGAATATGATTCCTATGGACTTTTAAACGAAGCTCAAATGGATCAACCTTACCATATGGGAGCAGTTATAAATGCTGATCTCTATCAAGGTAAATATAGCGGTCAATATACAAGAGATATGGTTGTTGATAGATCATATTCTGACAATAAAAACCAAGAACTAGAATTAAGAGTATTATCCGATAGTGATGGTCCACTTAATTACGTTGCTGGACTTTATTCAAGAGTTTATAAATCAACAACTATTTATGAGCTTGAAAGTCCAGGTTTAGAATACTTTGGTAATGCTGGAGCTGGGCCTGTTGGCCAAATGTTCCCTGCCTTAGCAAATAAAGGTGGACTTACATTCTGGGCTGCATTCACAGGAGTTTATAATGCAAATATTTATTCAAACCTGCAAACAGCAGCAACAAATTTTGTTTTATCTGACCCTGCATCACTTGCAGCAATAGCAGCAGCAGTGCCAGGATTAGTGGCATCTGGTTTAACCCTAGCGCAAGCTCAAGCAGCAGCAACAGGTCAGCTTGTTTTATCAAACTTTAGCAACCCTGCTTTAAGAGGAGCAGCTGTGCAAGGTACTATGGCTCAAGCCGCTGGTACAGTACAGTTTTTAGAAGCTTCAGGTCTTGCAACATTCAAACCTGCTTTCAGTGAATGGCAAAATAAATTTGCTAGTGATCAAGAAGCAAAGAATGTTGAAGAAGCTATTTTTGCGGAAATGGATTATGACCTTTCAGATAAATGGCAAGTAAGACTTGGTGTTAGATGGATGGACACAAGAAAAGACAGCTTAGCAAGAAGTGGTGTTTTAGATATTAACCAATTCCAAAGCGTTCACTATGCAACAGAGGCTGAAGCTAATGCATCCTTACCTCAAAATAGAGCTAACTTTGAAACAGTAACTGGTAGGGTTATATTTGATTATCAAATCGATGAAGATACTTTGCTTTACTTTGGATTCAACAGAGGTACAAAACCTGGTGGTTATGAGCCTGCGGTTGATACACAAAGTGCTGTTCAAAGAGATGACATTTTAGTTGATGCAGAAGAGCATGATATTTTTGAAATTGGTACTAAAGGAAGCTATTTTGGCGGTGCATTGATATTAAATGTAAATGCTTATCAAAATACTATTAATGGAAACCAATTGCAGAGACTTGCTGGACTTGCTACAACTACATATAACGGTGACACAGAAAACACTGGTTTTGAAGTTGAGGCTTTTGCTTTCTTAAGTGAAAGTACAAGGCTTGATGCAAGCATCTCTGGTAATGACCACGTTTATACAAATGCAGACGGTGTAAACCCAAGAAACCCATTTGGTGCAACACAACTTCTTCCACTTGGAGCTGATGGAACATTAATTCAGAGTTTCAATAATGCAGCTTTTGCAGCAGCTGGTATTCCTGGTGTAGGTCAAAACTACCTTAACTTAAATCATGCAGCTTTAGCGCAAGCTTTTGGTGCTAATGCTGGTGCAATATATGCAATTACTACTTACGGCATGACAGATGTTGGACCGGTATTTTCACAATTTGGATCATACTGTAATACAGTGTTTGCACTGACATGTCCAAACGCTGGTGTTAACCAAGACTTAAGTGGTAATAAGGTTCAATATGTACCAGAACTAGCTTATAAGTTTGGTCTTGAACAAGACTTAATGAATAATGCTGCAGGTACAATGACTTTAAGATTTGAGCATATGTTTGTAGGTGAAAGATTTGTAACAGAATTTAATGAGATGGAGTTACCTTCATATCAATTCTCAAACCTTTCATTAAGGTATGTCCACTCTTCAGATAGATTTGGATTTAACCTAAAAGTTTACAACTTGCTTGATGAAGATCTTATTATCGGAGGAAACGTAAGTTCACAGCTTAATGGTGGGGTGATAAATTATTATCAGCTTAGACCTACAGCAACTAACTTACAATTCTTCGTAAGATACTAGTAGAAAGATTTGCTAAAATTAAAGCCTCCTTCGGGAGGCTTTTTTTATGTTATTTGATATTAAGAAAAATCTTGAAAAGATCGCGCTTTCACTTTCAAATGAAACGAAGGCAAACGAAAATATGCTTCACGCATATTTTGATTATTTAGAAACAGGTGATAATGATGCACTTGATTCAGCTAACACACAATTTAGAGAAAATTTAAAAAGTGCTGGCCTTGGTATTTTATTAATTATTCCTTTTTCACCAGTCACAATTCCATTCTTCATTCGTTTAGCAAAAAAACACCAAGTAGATATTATTCCTAATTGGTATAAAAAGCTTGATTTAAATAATGATGAAAACAAGTTAGAATAATCTTTTCCGGAGAATTTAAAATGAAAAATGTTGTAATTGTTGATAGCGTAAGAACAGGTCTCAGTAAATCTTTTAGAGGTACATTTAACATGACCAGAGGTGACGATATGGTTGCTCACTGTATTAATGCCTTACTAGATAGAAATAAAAATTTAGATCCCAATAGTGTTGAAGATATTATTATGGGTTGTGGTAATCCAGAAGGTCCTACAGGCCATAATATAGGGAGAAATGCAGTTGTATTATCAAATCTTCCAATCTCAACAAGTGGAACTACTGTAAATAGGTACTGTTCTTCAGGTCTTCAAACTATTTCAATGGCAGCCGGACAAATAATGGCTGGCGGCTATGATGTCATTATGGCAGGTGGTGTTGAGCAAATAACCCAAACACAACCTGTAATAAACATGAATGGCTTTGTTAATGAAAAAATAAATGAAAATGAACCGGGGATATATTTTCCTATGGGTCAAACTGCTGAAGTTGTTGCGAAAAGATACAAAGTTTCTCGTGAATCACAAGATGAGTATTCTTTGCAGAGCCAACAAAGATGTGCTGAGGCACAGGAGGCAGGCAGGTATGATGACGAAATAATCCCTATGAAAACTCAAATGCTTCTGACAAATAAGGAGACTGGAGAGCAAAAAGTTATAGACGCAGAATGTGTAAAAGATGAATGCAACAGACCTGAAACTACAATTGAGGGACTATCTGGCTTGAAACCAGTCTTTGATCCTGAAAATGGAAGTGTAACAGCAGGGAACTCCTCTCAGTTATCAGACGGAGCTTCAGTTACATTAGTGATGTCTGAAGAAAAAGCTTTAGATTTGGGTTTGATACCAAAAGCATATTTTAGAGGATTCACTACAGTTGGTTGTGGTCCAGATGAAATGGGGATTGGTCCTGTTTTTGCTATTCCAAAATTGTTAGAGAAATATAAATTATCTATAGAAGATATAGACCTATGGGAATTAAACGAAGCTTTTGCAGTTCAAGTAGTATATTGCAGAGATGAGCTTGGTATTCCTATGGATAAGTTAAATCTGGATGGTGGTTCAATTGCGATTGGTCATCCTTATGGCATGACAGGTTCAAGGCTTGCAGGACATATGATTAGAGAATTAAATAACAGAGATGCGCAGTATGGAGTGGTCACAATGTGCGTCGGTGGTGGAATGGGAGCAGCAGGCCTTCTTGAAAGATACCCATCATAAAAAAAATGAAGAATATTTCATTGAGAAATATTTAAAACCTCTTTCAAAAATAAATGAATCATTCCCCATTTCTAATGGGGACGATTCTTCTTTAGTTAATTTTAATTCTCTAATAAGTGTTGATTCATTTGTAGAAGGACAGCATTTTCCAAAAGATTTAGATCCTTTTTTCATTGGTTATAGGTCTATAGCCGTTGCTGCTAGTGATATTTTAGCTATGGGAGCAAGGCCTGAGGGATGTCTATTGTCTATTACAATAAATAAGCCTTCCGATAGATGGTTTAAAGAATTCTCAAATGGTGTAAATGAATTTTTAGAACGACATAACATGTCTTTACTTGGAGGCGACCTTACAAAAGGAAATTTAAATATTGGAGTCACAGTAATAGGAAAAACAAACGACAAAATTCTTAAGAGAGATGGCGCTGAAGTAAATGAAAATATTTTTATATCAGGAACATTAGGAAGAGGCTATCTAGGACGATTAGAATATAGACAAGTTGACACAAACCTAAATCATTATTTAATGCCAAAAATTCCTATACATGACATTGATATAATAAGAGAAGTTGCAAGTTCTTGTATTGACGTATCAGATGGCTTTTTAATAGATTTAAAACGTATATTAACTTCATCAAAGGTTGGAGCAGACATCTTTTTAAATAAAAATTTTTGCACAAATGGTAAAGAAGACTTAATTTGTGGCGATGATTATGTTTTGTGTTTTACATCAAATTTAGACGAAAAAGACTTAACAAAAATGCTTCCAGATTCTCGCTTTGTTGGAAAGATTAAAAAAGAACAAAAACTTGATGTGTATGATCAAAATAAGAATAAATTAAATTTCAATAAATCAGGTTGGGATTCATTTATTTAATTTTTTAAGAAATCATCGATTGTCTTCTGAATGCTTTCTTTATCCAATCCATTTTGTCTAAGAATTTCATCTCTACTTCCATGAGCTGGGAACTCATCTTTTAGCCCAATTGATAGAAAATCTCCTTTAAATTTCTGTTTGTGTAATTTCTCACCAACAGCGCTGCCACATCCGCCCAGTAGAGTATTGTCTTCTAAGGTAATAATTACCTCATGTTGCATAGCATGTTTTAATGCATCTTCATCAATTGGTTTAATAAATCTCATATCATAAAAGGTGTAATTCCTTTTCTCAGCAATTCGATCTATTTGGTCTATCAATACCCCAAAATTTAAAATACAAACAGATTGACCATCATTTATTTTCTTAGCCTTACCAATTTGAAAACCTTCGATATCTTTAGGCCTTGGCTCTACACCAATTCCAGATCCTCTTGGATATCTTATTGCAGCCGGTCCTTTATACTCATAACAGATATCCAAAAGATGCCAAAGCTCATGCTCATTCGATGGACAAGCAATCACAATATTCGGAATGCATCGCATAAAACTAATATCAAAACTTCCAGTATGTGTAGGACCATCTTCTCCAACAATTCCAGCCCTATCTATTGCAAAAGTAACGTCAAGATTTTCCAAACATACATCATGTATGAACTGATCATATCCTCTTTGTAAAAATGTTGAATATATTGCTACAACCGGTTTTAAGCCTCCTAAAGATAATCCAGCAGCAAAAGTTACAGAATGTTGTTCTGCAATTGCAACATCATAAAATCTTTCAGGATATTCTTTTTCAAAGTTTACCATTCCAGATCCTTCTTTCATTGCAGGAGTTATACCAACTAGCGTTTTGTCAGTTTCTGCTTTATCACATAACCAATCACCAAAAATATCTTGGAATTTTGGTTTCGAACTTTTTTTCTGTAGTTCAATCTTTGAAATCGCATGATATTTAATTCTTTCTTCTTCAGCAGGTATGAATCCAGCCCCCTTTTTTGTGATTATGTGAAGTAAATATGGTGAGCCCTTCTCCATCATTCTTTTGATTGTTTTTTGAAGTAACTCAATGTCATGACCATCAATCGGACCAATATAATTAATTCCTATATCCTCAAAAAGATTTCCTGGCATTATTGCTGACTTTATTCCATCCTTTAAATTTCTTGAAATATGTAGAGCATAAGGAAGTTTGCTTAATACACTTTTACCACTAGATTTTAATTTTTTATAAGATTTTGATGCCCATACTTTAGCAAGATAATCGGATAGCCCACCTTTATTCCTAGAAATTGACATATCATTATCGTTTAAAATAATTTTGAGATTATTATCAAGATGTCCGGCATGCATCATTGCCTCAAAAGCTATACCTGCTGTCATTGCACCGTCACCAATAACAGCAAAAACATTTTTTTTATTATTTTTATTTAAATTTGCCTCATTCATTCCAAGTGCAGCACTTATAGATGTGCTTGAGTGTCCAACACTCATTGCGTCATAAACTGATTCAGTTATAGATGGAAAGGCTGCAATACCATCAAGCTTCCTCATAAGATGCATTTTATCTTTACGGCCAGTAAGAATTTTATGAGGATATGCCTGGTGTCCTGTATCCCAGACAATTTTGTCTTCCGGCAAATTAAGGATGCTGTGAAGAGCAATGGTAAGCTCAATTGCACCTAATCCAGCCCCAAAATGTCCTCCAGATAGGCTGACTGAGTACAGTAAAAATTCTCTTAATTCATCAGCAAGTATATTGAGTTGTTCTAGATTTAATTTTTTTAAATCCTTTGGAGAATCTATTTCTTTTAAAAATTCAGAAATCGGTTCCTTTAAAGGAAATTTATCAAATTTTTTCATTTAAAATTTTCTTGAAAATAAACTATCAATAAAAGCTGATAGAGGGTGGTTATTTAAACAAAGTTTTTCACATATTTCCATTGTACTTTCTTTGAATTTATCAATTTCAATACTTGTTTTGTTAATTCCAAAACATATTGGAATAGTTTTTTTATTATTCTTGAGATCTTTTTTTGCTGTTTTACCAATTATTTCTGTAGTTTCTGACAAATCAAGTACATCATCAATTAATTGAAAACTTAATCCAACATTTTCAGCTAACTGTTTCCATTCTTTAGTTAAATCTCCTTTTAAATAAAATGAAGATAGAATTGAAAATTCTATTAATAATCCAGTTTTTAATCTATTCATTTCCATAATTTCATTAAAACTTGGATTTTTGTTCTCATATTCAATATCTAAATTTTGACCTAAAACCATTCCTTCAGGACCTATCTTTTTTGCCAAGTCACTAAGTAAATCACGTTTTTCAGTACTATCTAAATTTTTATCCTCTAGAATTAAATTAAAAGCTAATGTTTGTAGAGCATCACCTGCTAGAACAGCAGTTGATTCATTAAATCTTTTATGAAGAGTTGGTTTTCCTCTTCTTAAATCATCGTCATCCATGCAGGGTAGGTCATCATGAACTAAGGAATATGTATGTATTAATTCGACTGCACCAGCAATACTTTCTAAACGAGATGTTTCTATCCCTAGAAAGTCACCTACTAGAAAAACCAGGGTTGGTCGTATTCTTTTTCCTGGATTAGATAAAGCATAGTAAATGGATTCATCTATTTTAGTTTGATTTTTTACTACTCTCTGGAATATTGAATTTAGTCTTTCATCAACAAGTGATTCAAAGTTTTCAAGATCAAGAACTGTTTTCTTCGAAGATTTTTGTGTCGCCATTTTCAGTAAGCTCTTTAATTTTATTTTCTGCTGTCTCAAGTTCTTTTTGACAAACTTTTATTAATGCTACACCTTTTTCAAATTTCTTTAAGGAATCCTCTAAGCTGGGATCATCATCTTCAAGTGTTTTTACAATTTTTTCTAGTTCTTTTATTGATTCTTCAAACTTTGCCATAAAAATATTTTAACTTAAATTTTATAAAACTATTTGATATAAATTAGCCACTATAACTATTACGTAAATTCTTAGACCATTTTGTAAATTTTTCAAGAATCATAAGAAGGGCAGGGGTGGCTATAAGTGTAATCACAGTACTAAACCCTAAGCCCCAACAAATACTGATTCCAAATGCTTGATACCATTTTACTGTTGAAGTTCCCTCATAAACTGTTTGATTTAGTAAATCGATACTATATCCAGAGGCAAGGAAAATTAAACCAAATATTGTAGTAATTGTTGTAAGAAGAACAGGTCGCAATCTACTCATACAAGTTTCTGTGATTAGCTGCTCAATGTTTTTATCAGGAAAATCTATTTTTAGTCGATTAAATGTATCTATCAAAACAATGTTGTTATTTACAACAATTCCTGCAAGACCTACTATTGCTGTTCCAGTCATAATAGTTGAAGGCTCAACCTGTGAAATAGTAAGTCCTAAGAAAACTCCAGAAGTTGAAAAAATGACAGACATCAGAATGATTATAGGTTGGGATATGCTATTAAATTGTGTTACTAAGATAATGAACATTAAAAATAATGCTCCAACCATTGCCATAAGTAGGAAGCTAGTAGCCTCATCACCTTGTTGAGTTAATCCACCAAATCTAACTTCCATTCTAGAGTCCTCAAAATCATTATCTATCATCCATTGTTTTATTTTTGATATTTCATCATAGAGGTTATATCCCGGTTTATTAATTCCACTTATCTCATGGTAATATTTCCCGTCAATTTTATTTAAGGATGTAGCATTCTGTCTTGCATCAACCTTAACAAAACTTGAAACAGGAACAGCACCATTCCTTGTATTTACTGAAATTTGGTCCAGGCTTGAGAGAGTCCTTTGATCTGCTGGAAATCTTGCTCTAATTTCAATTTCTTCACGTGAATCGTCTGGTCTATATTCTCCTAATAATATTCCATTAGTAACCATCTGAACTGCAGAGCCAATTTCAAATAAATTTATTCCAGCTTGATATGCGCGCTCTTTGTCAACATCTAATTTCCATTCAATTTTATATTTAGGAGTTGTATCTGATAGGCCAGTTAGACCATCAATATTATTTTCAATATAGTCTCTCAGCTCAATAGTCTTTTGATCTATTAAGTCTCTATTTTCACTAAGAAGTCTGATTTCAACGGGTGCTGTAAATTGCCCAGGCCCTTCTTTAACCTCTCTAACAGTCACCTTGTAACCAGCATTATCGTCAAATTGATTTCTAATATTGTCTAGAACTTCAAAACCACTGATATCTAATGTTTTAGGATCTTCAACAAGAATATACCCTCTTGCAACACCTGATCCCCCACCCCATTCAGAATTTGATACTGTCATTAGAACGTCATCAACCCCTTTGAGACCAATAATTTTATCTTCAACTTCTAAGGCCATATTTTTAGCTTCATAAGGAGAAATATTTCCTCTTGCCTGAATATTGACATTAATTATCCATGGATCAACACTTGGAAAGTAGACAAAACTTTTTCCATAATTTCCTACAATTCCTAAAGGGATTACCAAGAGTACAAAGAAAAAAGTATATGCAATTGTTTCAAGTGGGTTCTTCAGAGAAAAGTTAATTGCTCTTTTATATATTCTTTTAAGAAATGTATCGTCATTATCGTTTGATTCATCTTTTTGTCCTTTTCTTCTACCAAATAATGAACCAATAACAGGAGCAAATATTAATGCATAAGCTAAAGAGGCCATCAGAACAACAAAAACAGTTATTGGCAAATATCTCATAAATTTACCTGACATGCCTGGCCAAACCATTAATGGAGTAAATGCAGCAACCGTCGTAAGTACAGAGGCAACAACTGGGGTAAACATTCTTTGAGCAGAATTTTTATAAGCCTCTAGTCGGTTCTGACCTTTATCAATAAGCTTATCGGCGTATTCGACAATAACTATCCCACCATCTATTAACATGCCAAGACCTAGTAGCATTCCAAACATTACTAGGAAATTGAATTCGTAACCTAGGACGTAATAAAGGACTCCAAAAGTTACAAGAAAAGAAAATGGAATGGCAATACCTACTATAATTCCGTTTCTTAATCCTAGCGTGGCGACCACAAGAACCATTACTAAAACAACAGCGGTAATGATATTGCCTTGTAACTCATTAACCATGTCTCCAGCAAATTGCGTTGTATCTAATCCAGGAGTAATTAATAGTTTTTGAGGCAGCTCAGATTTAAAGCCATCTATTTGTTCTCTTACTGTGTTTGCAATATCAAGTTCATTAAATCCAACTCTTTTTTTAATGGAGAGAGTGATTGCATCTTTTCCATTTACTCTTGAAAAGCTTGAAGGATCTTTGAATGTTCTTTTTATTTGGGCAACATCTCCAAGCTTTACAACTTTTGAACCTGACGCTTTGATTGGAAGGTTGTAAACATCCTCACTGGTTTCAAAAACACTTGGAATCTCAACAGCAAACCTTCCTGACCCTGTATCTTGAAAACCTGCTGGTATTAATACATTGTTAAATCTAACTGCATTAGCAATTTCTCCAAGAGTAACACCAAGCCCCTCAAGTTTCGATTTTGATACAGAAACTTCAAGAAGCTCTTCTGGTACTCCATCAACAGAAATCTCCAAAACACCCGGAACTTTTTCTAATCGCTCTTCAATATTCTTGGCAACTTGATATCCAGCCCTTAAATTCGAAAAACCGCTAATACTATAAACAAGTATTGGTTGGTCATTATCAGCATATTCAACAACTCTTGGGTCTTCTGCTTCAGGAGGGAGTTGATTTCTTACCTCACCAACAGCTCTTTCAACATCTAATATTGCTTGATCAATATCATAATCAATATCATATTTAACCCTTACATAGGTATAGCTTTGTCCACTTACTGAAAAGACTTCTTCTTGCCCCTCTAGTCTTAGAAATCTATTTTCAATAGGTTTTGCAACAAGTCTTGCCATATCTTCCGGGGAAGCTCCTGCAAGAGTAACAACAACATTAACCCATGGAAATGTAACGTTTGGGTTTGATGCTATAGGCATACTTGCTCTACCTAATATCCCAGCAAGAACACAGAAAATCATTATTAAGATACTTGTTCTGAATTTAGTTACCGCTGTTGAAACTATTCCCATTATTTATCCTTAAAATTTACCTCTTCGCCTTGTGTAACAAATCCTTGGCCTGCTACTACTATTCTTGATAAATTTGGTAGCCCACTAACCCAAGCCCCTTCAATTGTGTCTCTAAGAATCTTCACAACAACTATTTCTATTTTCTCATCAATGACTAATGCTAGTGAAACATTTCCGTTGTCGGCTAACAAAAATGCTGATGTTGGAATAAAGTGAGCCTTTTCCGGATCAGTAAAGATTGTCATTGTACCTGTTAAGCCATCTTTGATAAGATTCGAAACATTTTTAATTTCAGTTTCGACTTGAAATGTTTTAGTTTGTTTATCAGCTGAGGAGCTTATAAAGGTCAAATTTGACTTGTACTCCTCACCTGAAAGGAATTTCACAGTAACATTTTGTCCAATTTTTACTTTATTAACTAAAAGTTCTGAAACATTTCCAACAATCTTTAATGGAGATAAAGAAATCAAGGAGGCACACAACTGACCATTCTGAAGAAGTTGTCCTTCTTTTGCTAGGTTTTCTACAAAACCATCAAATGAGGCTTTAATTTTCGTTCTTTCATAATCAACCTTTGATGCTTCATATGTTGCTTCAGAAGTTACTAATCCTGATTCAGAAATAAGCCCTTTATCATAAAGATTTTTTGATGACTCATATTGTATTTCAGATTTTTTAAAGTTTGCATATTTCTGTCCTGGTTCTAATTCACAAATTACTTGATCTTTTTTCACAAATTCACCATCGAGAAAATGTATTTTTTTCACCTTCTCTGATGTTTGTGATCTTAAATCAACTTTTGAAAATGCCTCTGAAATCGACTGTATGCTTATTGGCAGACTATAGTCTTGGGCTGCAGAATTTACAGTTAAAACTGTTTGCTTTTCAACATCTCTAGTTTCAGGCTTTCTCTCACTTGGAGCAAAGAGCCCTAAAAGCATCCAGATGAAAACACCGCCCAGTATAATCCCTGCCATTCTTATATTTTTATTATTCATGTTCTTAATACCAATAAAAACTAATTTTAGTTGCTAGATATTGTATTTTTTTCTGTATTTTTTCAGATTTAAGTTTGATTTTTTTGATTTTGGTTTTTCTTCAGCTTCATAAAAATCGATATTAGCTTTGGGCTCTTTTTTAATTTTTTCAACTTCTTTATTCCAACAATTTTTTACGTGATTTAAGAATTTAACATCCCATGTATTGAAAGCTCTACCGTCTTGTTTCCAATATAAAATAAAATCAAGAATTTTTTCATTAGCAAAATCCTCTGATATTCCAGATAATGACAATACTTCTCTACACTCATCTGATGGTTGCCAACTATCATCAATAACAAAGGGTTTGGTTCTAGTGTCTACCTCTGCAGTGTATTGGGCCCATTTAAACCTAGCATACTCAATGAACTTTGAATTATAAGATACATGAATTCCAGGCTTCTCCATCCAATAAACTCTAAATTCAGGAATTAAGTTGAGAATAAACTCTTCATTAATTTCTGCTTTAAGCAAAATCTCAACAACATCATCTGATGGCTGCCAATTTATTCCCATTTCTGATTTATCAAATGATTTTGGAGTTTGGAGTTTAGTTTTACTAATTTTGTTTTTTATCCTTAACCTTCCCTTTTTTAAATCAAAGCTTATTAAACCCTTTTGATCTAATTCAGCGACGTACTCAATTATTTTTCGATTAGGCCAAAAATTTAGCTCATCATTCAATTCGCTTATTGTAATGTAATCAGTTTTTTTATTTTTTAAGAACTCGTAGATTACCGCGCACTCTAAACCTATTGTTGAAGCGATATCCTTCGAAAATGAAAATTTTTTATCCAATATTTCTTCTCTTTTTTACTGAAGAGGACAGATCTTTTAATAAAATTTCAGTATCTTCCCATCCAAGACAGGCATCAGTAATGCTTTTTCCATACTCCATATTATCAGATATTTTTTGATTACCTTCTTCAATATTACTTTCAATCATTATACCTACAATATTTTTATTTCCAGTCTCGATTTGCTTACAAACTGACTGACATACCTTTTTTTGATTGCTAGGAATTTTTTGACTATTACCATGACTAAAATCAACCATAATACATTTATTCACTTCTGATTTTTCAAGTTCTTTTAAACATTTTTGAATATCTTTAGCTTCGTAATTTGGTTGCTTGCCACCTCTTAAAATTATGTGTGTGTCATCATTTCCTGAGGTTTTGAAGATAGCAACCTTTCCTTGCTTAGTGGTTCCTAAAAAAACATGTTGATATTGTGCGGACTTCATCCCGTCAATAGCAGCTTTAAACTCACCATTTGTTGAGTTTTTGATGCCAACAGGGCATGAAAGACCTGATGTTAGCTCTCTGTGAACTTGACTCTCAGAAGTTCTTGCGCCAATAGCCCCCCAACTAACAAGGTCTGAAATATATTGCGGAGATATTAGATCTAAAAATTCAGTTCCCGCAGGAAGGCCTAGATTCGCTATATCTCTCAAGACCTTCCTAGCAACTCTTAGCCCTTCATTTATTTTAAAAGAATTATCTATTCTTGGATCATTAATTAAACCCTTCCATCCTACAGTTGTACGTGGTTTTTCAAAATATACTCGCATAATAACAACTACTTCATCTTCAATTTTTTCAGCAAGGAGTTTAAGTCTTTTCGCATATTCAATTGCTGCCTTTGGGTCATGAATAGAGCATGGACCTACAACTGCAATAATTCTGTCATCCAGACCATGAAGAATTTTGCTTATATTGCTTCTTGCTCCAAATATTAATTTTGAGGACTCTTTGTCTAAAGGTATCTCGTTTGTAATCTCTTCAGGAGTCGAAAGCTCTTCTCTTGATAAAATTCTGCTATTGTCAGTTATATACATCATGTTTAAGAAGGTAAATTTTACCCTACTAATTAAGATTATGTTTGCTTATGCTGTTATTTTTAAAAAAAAGTCTAAAAAAAAATTAAAACACAATATTTAGTATTTAAATTGATTTTTATATACAATATGTAGTGTATGGAAATAGCTCAGGAAATAGCTTTACCAAGAGTTAAAGGGAGTACTGTAGACTCCCTTCCAGAAAATTTATACATACCTCCAAAAGCTCTACTACTTCTCCTTGATGTTTTTTCAGGCCCAATGGATTTTCTTTTGTATCTTGTACAAAGAAAAAACCTTGATATTTTAGAGGTGAATCTAGTTGAAATCACAGATCAATATATAGCATATATAGATATGATGGACGACTTTGAATATGAACTTGCTGGAGATTATTTAGCAATGGCTGCATATCTAGCTGAAGTAAAATCAAGAATTCTTTTACCACGCGAAGAAATAAATGATGAAGAAGAAGATGATCCGAAAGCAGAATTAATTCGAAGACTTCAAGAGTATAAAAGGTTCAAGGATATATCTTTAGAAATTGACACCATGCCAAGAATTGATAGAGATATTTTTCCTGCGTCCGCTAAAATCCCAGAATTTGAGCTTCCAAAACCAAAAAATAATTATGAGAAAGCTGATTTGGCATTTGCATTAAAAAATCTTTTATCTGAGATGGATAGGCTACAAAGTCATAAGATTACTTTTGAAAATATAACTGTTGAATCAAAAATGAAACAAATTTTAAATATATTGAAAGACAGAGATTTTATATCTTTGCCAGAACTCGTTCAAAAAGGGGAGTCTAAACTAGCTATCTCTGTAATTTTAGTTGCAGGACTTGAGTTAAATAAAAAAGGTTATGTTGAGATCGTACAGGCAGAGCAATTTAGTGAAGTTTATTTCAAAAGCTCTGAGGAGGCTTTTCATTAATGGATATTAAATCAAGAATTGAAGCACTACTTTTAGCTGCTAATAGACCACTATCAATAACAGATTTCAAAGAAATGTTAGAAATTTCATCGGAAGAAGAGGAGTCAGAGATTTTGAATGCAATTTTTAATCTTCAAAAAGAATATGAAAATAGACCTAGTAATTTAGTAGAAGTTTCTAATGGCTACAGATTGCAAATTAAACAAGAATTTTCAGAGGATATTGCAAAATTATGGGAAATTAAACCATTAAGACTCTCTAAAGCTACTCTTGAAACACTTTCTATAATTGCCTATATGCAGCCTGTCACTAGAGGAGATATTGAGGATGTAAGAGGCGTTAATGTTGCAACAAATGTTGTCAAACTTCTTATTGACCAGGGTTGGATTAAAATTAAAGGATATAGAGATGTTCCTGGACGACCTGCTCTTTTTATAACTACTAATAAATTTTTAGATGATTTCTCAATGAAACATTTAGATGATTTACCAAAACTGCCCGAATTGCCAGATCCAATCAATATCAGTCCTGAGCTAGCACTAGAGGTGAAGACAGATCAGGTCGATGAGAAAGAAGTCTAAAGAAAAAATTGGCAAATACCTTTCTAACTTAGGTTTAACAAATAGAAGAGATACAGGAGATTTCTTCAAAAGTTCAAAAATTCTTTTAAATAATAAAAATGCAAGATTTACAGATTTTATTTCTAATGGCGACGTGCTTTATATAAATGGCGAAGAAATTGTTGTTGACTTAAATCCAAAGACAGAAATCTTAATTTATCATAAGCCTGTAGGACAAATTTGTTCAAATTCCAATAAGGAATCTCATGATAATGTATTTAATCATTTGCCTGAAAGAAAAAATGGCAAGTGGATTATGGTTGGTCGTCTTGATGTAAATACTTCAGGATTAATTTTATTCTCAAACAATGGCGATCTAGTAAATGTATTGATGCATCCAAGCTCAGGTATTGACAGAGAATACTTATGTAGAGTTTATGGAGAAACTACAGACAAAAAAATTTCAAATTTAGTTGAAGGCGTAAAAATTGGAGGAGAGCTTTGTAGTTTCTCTGATATAGCACCAGTAAAAAAATCTGGATCATCGAAAAATAATTGGTTTTATGTATGTATTTTTTCAGGAAAAAATAGGGAAGTTCGAAAACTCTGGGAAACACAAAAGTTGACTGTTAATAGACTTATAAGAGTAAGATTTGGCTCAATTTTTTTACCAGACACATTGAAAAAAGGGCAATGGAAAAATCTTTCAAAAAAAGATATTGAAAGTTTTTTAAAAAAATACTCTATACAACTTCCCAAGAGCTTATAGTATCAACTCTTATATCTCTCCATGCATTTTTATCAAGTGACCATACCATAATGGTGTCACTATTAGATGAAATGCTTTGAATCTTTGTTCCGTCTGGTATTAGGTCTGATTTGAGAGTTGAGGGCATTTTTCTAATTTCACCAGAGTCAATTTTTTTAAAAGTAATATTTACTACACCTTTTTTGAGGGAGTCAATCATATCTTCAATAGTCATAACTTTTTCCTGTTACTTTACATTCTTTTGACAGCAACCATAAATAACACTTCGCGACATCTTGGGCACTCTTTAATGTTAGAGGATCCTCAGCAGGAAAGGCCTGTTCTCTCATTTTAGTTCTTGTTGGACCTGGGTTAAAGGAATTAAATTTAATTCTACCTTCATATTCATCTGCAAGTACTTGCATTAATCCTTCTACAGCAAATTTTGAGATTGAGTATGAAGTCCAAAACGCTCGTCCTTTTCTTCCAACTCCCGAAGATGTAAATATTACTGATGGACACTCTGACTTTTCTAATAACGGCATCAAAGCCTTTGTCAGCAGAAAATTACTTTCAAAATTAACTTTCATGACAGTTTCAAGCTGTGAAAGTGAAGTGCTCGTAAATGGAGAAAGATACCCAAGGATTCCAGCCACATGAACTAATCCATCAATTTTTGTGTAATTATCTATAAGATTTTCAATGAGAAAGTTATATTCACTTTCTTTTGCTTTAAAAAAGTCGAATTCAACTGTAAGAGGTTCAATTCCAAATTTCCCTTTAATATCATCTTGTAAAGAATCCAATTTTTCTTGATCTCTTGATAATAAAATTAAATCTGCATTATTTTTGGCGAGTTCAAAAGAAAGAGCCCTTCCAATTCCTGAACCTGCTCCAGTCACTATTATTGTCTGTTCTTTTAAGGAATTTATAATAAGTTTAAATTTTGGTATTTTCACTTTAAAAACTCTTGCAGTTCGATTGGCTCATTCACAAGAAAGTCAGCTTGCCAAGTAAACGGATCGGATTCAAAGTAACCATAAGTACATGCTATTGTTTGTAATCCTGCATTTTTACCTGTAATTATATCCCTTTCATGATCACCAATATAAAATGATCTTTTAGTATCTGCATTTAGAATCTCTAAGCATTTTAAAACTCCTTCCGGATTTGGTTTTGCCTCTGATACATCTTCAGGACAAACGATGGCAGATGTAAGTTTGTCCCATCCTAATTTTTGCATAATAGGAGTAGTATATGTATTTGATTTATTAGTCATTATTCCCCACGGTAATTTTTTTTCCGTCATTTTTCTTACTAAATTATCTACATCTGGATATAAGTTAATTTCCTCTATCATTGAAGAGTGATAGCGTTTTAAAAACTCTCTTTTAAGATTATTTATTTCTTCTTCACTTTCATTTTTAAAACAGTTTCTTAAAACAAGATATGCTCCACGGGAAGAAAATTTTCTGACATCATCAAATGGTGAATCTTTTTGCCCTTTCTCTGACTTTAGTTCATTCACAATTTTATGAAAATTAATTGCAGAATTAAGAAGTGTTCCATCAAGATCAAAAATTAGTGCTTTATTTTTTTCGGGCATGGATTATATAGTTAACGGACGGATCATTTGATAATTTCACAACATCGAAAAAGGGAATATATGTCATTCCTTTAATTTCTAAGAAATTTAAACCACCCTTATCTATGTAAGTTAAGAGTTCTGAGGGTTTGATAAGCTTTTCATAGTCATGTGTTCCCTTCGGCAATATATTTAATATATACTCAGCCCCAAGAATTGCTAAAGTAAATGCTTTTAGATTTCTGTTAATTGTAGAAAAGAAAATATCACCATTATTATTTAATAATTCTGAACACTCTTTAACGGTCTTTCCTGGATCGGGAACATGTTCTAGCATCTCTAAACAGGTAATTACATCAAATTTTTCTTTTTTCTTAATTAATTTAGAAGTTTCAATCTTCTCATAAGTTATTCCAAGCTTTCTTTTTTGCTCCCTTATTTTTGCTACTTCTAAAGGACCATCAGCTAAATCAATTCCCTTCACCTTCGCACCTTTTAATGCTAAAGACTCTGCTAAAATGCCTCCACCGCAACCTACATCTAGAATTTTTTTGCTATTTAAATTAACTTTACTTGAAATGTAATCAGCTCTTAAAGGGTTAATTAGGTGAAGAGGCTTGAACTTGCCAGATGGATCCCACCACTGATCAGCTAAAGAACTAAACTTTTCTATTTCTGATTTATCAAAATTTTCCATTGGTTAAAGTATAATTAATGTCAAAATATAAATCTTTTAAACTTTTATGATCCTTGGAGCAATTTCATCAACCGATAAAAAAGACTTTAGATCAGCCATTCATCCTGACACTATTAAGTACCTTTTTGATATGGGTATAGAAGTCATTTTTGAAAGTGGAGCTGGTAATGGCATTTGCACGACTGACAGCAAATTCGAGAAAATTGGTGCTAGAAGCAAATCACGAGATGATTGTATTAGATCGTCCGATATTTTGCTTTCTCCAGGAAAATTGAATGACGATGAAATCATGGATATGAAAATTAATTCAATTTTTATGGGTCTTCTTAATCCTTTCAACAATATGGAACAGTTTCAACAATTTAAAAAGAGAGGCAATACTGCCATAAGTATGGAATTTATACCAAGAATAACTAGAGCTCAAAAAATGGATGTTTTATCAAGTCAGTCTAACTTGGCAGGATATGTAGCAGTAATTGAATCTGCAAAATTACTGAATGCAGCTTTGCCAATGATGATGACTGCCGCCGGAACATTAAAGCCTGCCAATGTTTTTGTTATAGGTGTGGGTGTTGCTGGTTTGCAAGCTATTGCAACTGCAAAAAGGTTAGGAGCTAAGGTCGAAGCTTTTGATACAAGACCAATTGTTGAGGAGCAAGTAAAATCTCTGGGGGCGAAGTTTGTAAAGATAGATCTTGGTAATACTGGAGAAACTTCGCAAGGTTATGCTCAAGAATTAACAAAAGAACAACTTAAATTACAAAAAAATCTACAAGCTGATGTTTGTAAGAAATCTGATATCGTAATTACAACAGCACAAATCTTTGGAAAGCCTGCTCCAAAATTAATTGACTTAAATACAATAAAAGCCATGAAAGAAGGAAGTGTTGTTTTTGATATGGCGATTGAGACTGGTGGAAATGTAGAGGGTTCAAAGATTGACTCAATAGAAAATATAAATGGTGTAAATGTTGTTGGGTTTAGTAACTTGCCATCTTATGTTTCAAGTCACGCATCCTTTGCTTTAAGTAATAACTTTATCAATCTCATTTCAGATTTTTATGACAATGAAAAAAAATCCTTTAATTTAAATCTAGAAGATGAAATTTTACAAAGTGCTACCGTTGTAAGTGCTGGTAAAATTCTTAAAAAGGAGTTTGATTAATGGAAATAATGCTATTACTACTATTTATATTAGTCTTGGCAGTTTTTTTAGGTTTAGAGTTAATTTCAAAAATACCAAGCACTCTCCACACACCCCTTATGTCTGGTGCAAACGCAATTAGTGGAATTACACTTGTGGGTGCTCTTACACTTGAAACTGGCAACACACTTCAAATAGTTTTAGCATTTTGCTCTATTACGTTTGCATCAATAAATGTAGTTGGAGGTTATCTTGTCACAAATAGAATGTTGAGGATGTTTAAGAAAAAATGATGGATTTTAATTATATTTTCTTACAAGAATTTGGTTACATTTTAGCAGCTATTTTATTTATTTTTGGACTAAAAATGCTGGGTCAGGAAAGCTCCGCAGCCAGAGGTAATCTTGTATCTTCTTTAGGTATGTTTTTGGCTGTTTTAGTTACTGTAACTAATATTATTAATCCAGTACTAGTTTTAGTTGCAATCTTGCTTGGAGGTAGTATTGGTGCATTGTTTGCATTAAGAGTAAAAATGACCTCAATCCCTGAAATGGTTGCATTATTCAATGGTTTTGGAGGTTTATCCTCTTTCTTTTTGGCATGGTCTGAATTTACATCAACATCTGAAATGAATATTTTGATATTAATCACCTCTTTAACTGTATTCATTGGTGGTGTAACTTTCTCTGGAAGTGTTATTGCATTTTTAAAGTTATCTGAGAGTTTAAAAGCATCCCCTGCATTTTTAGATAAATTTTCGAGAGTATTTCTCATAACATCACTAATTTATCTCGGATTTTTTACTGTAACTGTTTTACTGGATTTATTTAATTTTGGACCAAGTCTTTTAGCTGTAAGTGATGGATTTATAGTCTTACTTATTGTCTCAATTCTTGCTGGAATATTTTTTGTATTACCAATAGGCGGTGGAGATATGCCTGTAGTAATTTCATTATTAAATTCATTGTCTGGTGTCGCAGCTGCTTTTGCAGGAATTGTTATTTCAAATACTTCATTAATTGTTGCAGGATGTTTAGTTGGAGCTTCTGGTCTTGTCTTAACCCTAATCATGGCTAAGTCTATGAATAGATCTTTGTACAATATTTTCTTTGTTGGATATGCAGCTTCTAAAGGCGATGCTCAAGAAGTGGCTGGAGAAGTTAAGCCCATTAGTGCTGAGGATAGTTTTTTAATTCTAGAATCAGCAAGTTCAGTATTAGTTGTACCAGGGTATGGAATGGCGGTTGCTCAAGCACAACATGTTGTAAAAGAACTTGGAGATCTTCTTGAAGAGAATGGATGTGAGATAAATTTCGGAATACATCCTGTAGCTGGTAGGATGCCTGGACATATGAATGTGCTTTTAGCTGAGGCAAATGTTCCCTACGATAACTTGCTTGAACCAAAAGATATAAATCCGAAAATGAGCACTGTCGACGTAGTCTTAGTGATTGGTGCTAATGATGTTGTGAATCCTTCTGCAACTGAGCAACCTGGTAGTCCTATTTATGGAATGCCAATAATAGAAGTTCATAAAGCAAAGACTGTTATTATTTTAAAAAGATCAATGTCATCTGGTTTTGCAGGAGTACAAAACCCTTTATTCTTCAAAGAAAACAGTAGAATGCTTTTCGGTGATGCCAAAGAAAGTATCTCCAAATTAGTGGCTGAATTTAAAGATTAGTACCAGCTATTATGATAAAATTACTTTGTGCAAGATTTTGCTAAAGAAGTCCTTTCTGTAGACGTTAAAGACGAGTTAAAAAAGTCATATCTAGACTACGCCATGAGCGTCATCATTGGCCGTGCATTACCTGATGCTAGAGATGGAATGAAGCCTGTTCACAGGAGAATTTTGTATGCTATGCATAAGCTTTCAAATACTTATAACAAACCCTATAAAAAGTCTGCAAGAGTGGTTGGAGAGGTAATAGGGAAATACCATCCACATGGCGATACTGCTGTTTACGATGCAATTGTTAGGATGGCTCAAAATTTTTCACTTCGTTATCCACTAGTGGAGGGTCAGGGGAATTTTGGAAGTATTGATGGTGATTCAGCTGCAGCAATGAGATATACAGAAATAAGAATGCAGAAAATTACCGATCAAATTCTTGCAGATATTGAAAAGGAGACAGTTAGCTACTCTCCAAATTATGACGGGACTGAAGACATACCCGATGTTTTACCTACAAGAGTACCAAATCTTTTAATTAATGGATCTTCTGGAATCGCAGTTGGTATGGCAACTAATATTCCACCACATAATGCTACAGAAATCTTAGATGCTTGTTTTCATATCCTTGATAATCCTAGTTGCACAATTGAGGACCTGCTTAAAATCGTAAAGGGTCCTGATTTCCCATTAGGTGGTATTATTACTGGCATAGATGGAATTGAACAAGCATATAGAACAGGTCAAGGAAAGGTTTATACAAGAGCAAAAACCTCATTCGAACAAATAAAAGGTGGTAAAGAAGCAATTGTAATTACTGAAATACCATTCATGGTGAATAAGGCACGTATGCTAGAAAGAATAGCTGAACTAGTGAAAGAGAAAAAGCTCGAGGGTATAGGTGAAATTAGAGATGAATCAGATAAGGACGGAATTAGAGCTGTAATTGAATTAAAAAAAGGTGAGGTTCCAGAGGTTGTTCTAAATAACTTATTTAAAAATTCACAATTAGAACAAGTTTTTGGAATTAATAATGTTGTTCTAGTAGATGGTAGGCCTAAATTATGTAACTTAGAAGAACTTCTAAATATTTTTCTTGAACATAGAAAAACAGTAGTTACAAACAGATCATTATTTGAATTAAGACAAGCAAAAGAGAGAGGGCATGTAGTTGAGGGTTTAATTGTTGCAATTGCAAATATAGATGAAGTTATTGATATTATAAAAAAATCTGAAAATGTTAAGGTTGCTTCTGAGAAGTTGTGCGAAAGAGATTGGTCAGCTGACACAATCAAACCTTTACTTGATAAGGTAGACGATCCAGATATATGTAAACCTGAGGGTCTTGAAAAAGGTTTTGGTCTCAACGGAAAAAAATATAAGTTGTCTGTTGTGCAAGCTAAAGCAATTCTTGAGTTAAGATTAAGTCGATTAACTGCTCTTGAAACTGATAAGTTAAAAGAGGAATATGAAGAACTAATTAAAGAAATTAAAAGACTTCAAGAGATACTCTCTACAGAATCAGTTCTTATAAAAGTTGTAAAAAAAGAACTAGAAGAAATTAAATCAAATTTTGGCGATGAAAGAAGAACTGAAATAATCGAAAAGCGACTAACAATTGATGATGCTGATTTAATACCAGAAGAGGAGAGAGTATTCACTATATCAAATAATGGGTTTGTAAAAACTCAACAACTCGCAGAATATAGATCTCAGAGAAGGGGTGGAGTTGGAAAAACAGCTTCAGCTCTAAGAGATGAGGATTTTATTAAACAAGTGCTAGTTCTGAACACTCATGTTCAAGTTCTTTGTTTTACAACTAAAGGTAAAGTCCATTGGCTTGAAATCTATAAATTACCCATAATGTCTCGTACTGCAAAAGGTAGACCTATTTCAAATGTACTTCCTTTAGAAGAAGACGAAAGAGTAACCTCTTTTTTACCAGTAGATGAATATAAAGATGGACATTACATCTTAATGGCTACAAGAAATGGAGTAGTAAAGAAAACAGTTTTAAAGGCTTTTGAAAAAAAATACGCTCCAGGACTTAGAGCAATAAATTTAGATGATGGCGATAAACTTATTGGTACAGTAATTACAGATGGTTCTGACGAAATATGTTTAGCTTCTGAGTCTGGAAAAGCTATAAGATTTAATGAAACTGATGTAAGACCAATGGGAAGATCTACAAGAGGTGTAAAAGGAATGAATATTCACAAAGAGGATAAAGTGATTTCTATTATGAAAGTAATTCCTGAGGCCAAACTTTTAACCATTAGTCAGAATGGTTATGGAAAACGAACAAATATTTCAGAATTTAGTGGGCAAAAAAGGGGTGGGAAAGGTGTAATTGCATTAAATACCTCACAAAGAAATGGAAAAATGATTGCTGCAGTTCAAGTAATTGACGGAGATGAGGTAATGTTAATTGGAAACCGCGGAACATTGATAAGAACTCAGGTTAACCAAATAAGCGTTATAGGAAGGAATACTCAAGGAGTAAAAGTAGTTTCAACAAGAGATGAAGAAAGTCTTGTTGATGCAGTAGGATTTAAAGAAACTCTTGATGAAGAGTAAGATTGCAAATTTCAGTGCTGGTCCAGCAGCAATTCCACAAGAAGTTTTACAAGAAGTTAAAGATGAATTGCTAGATTATAAAAATATTGGTTCATCAATTATTGAAATTAGTCATAGAGATAAAACTTTCGTTGATATCGCAAACCAAGCAAAAATTGATGTAATAGATTTGCTTAATATTCCGAATGATTATGAGGTCATTTTTCTTCAAGGTGGTGCTACTTTGCAGTTCTCAATGATTCCTTTAAATTTTTCATATCTTGGTAAAGTGGCAAACTTCGCTGAAGTTGGATCGTGGTCATCAAAAGCTATTAAAGAAGCAAGTAATATTTGTGATGTGCATATATGTACTTCATCAAAAGATAATAATTTTACAAAGATAGAAAATTTCGATGAATGGAATATAGCTCAAGATACTTCAATTGTTCATTATTGTAAAAATGAGACCATACAAGGAGTAAGGGTAAATAATGATATAGAGACCAATCATCCACTCTTTGTTGATATGTCATCATGCCTTTTTTCAGAAACTATAGATATTAAAAAATATGATTTTATATATGCATGCGCACAAAAAAACTTTGGGCCATCTGGAATCACGTTAATTATCTTAAAAAGAGAATTACTAGAAAAATCAAATAAAGATCTTCCAAATATTCTTAGATATGACGCTCATGCAAAAGAAAATTCAATGTTAAATACTCCAAATACTTTTGGTTGGTATGTGGCTGGTAAAATATTCAGCTGGTACAAGAAAAATGGAGGCATAAGGAAAATGGAGAAAAATAGTATTAAAAAAACAAATCATTTATATCACATAATCGATAATTCTGATTTTTATATGAATCCTGTATTCAAAGAGCAGAGGTCAATTTGCAATGTTGTTTTCACACTTCAAAATGATGAATTAGAGAGCAAGTTCCTACAAGGTGCTGAGGATAACGGTTTGTTTTATCTTAAAGGTCATAGAAGTGTTGGTGGAATGAGAGCAAGTATATATAATCCTCTTGAGTTTGAGTGTGTCGAGCGCTTAGGTCAGTACATGATTGATTTTGAAAAAAAATATGGATGAAATTGATTTAGCATTGCTAAGAGAAGAGATAGATTCTATTGATATGGAAATTGTGAGCCTATTAGAATCTAGGTTGTTAATTTCCGCTGAGATAGGAAAATTCAAAAAAAATAATAGTAGAGATTTTTTTGATCAAGAAAGACATGATCAAATAATGGAAAAATTATCATTACTTAAAACAAATTATCCAGTTGAAGATTTAAAAGCTGTATTTAAAATAATTTTAAAAACCTCTTTAAAACATCAAGAGAAATGAAAAATATTTTAATCATTGGCTCAGGATTTATGGGCACCTCAATTGCTTTAGCTGTAGGTAATAAACATATTTCTTGTGTGGAGGAGCACTCACCATTTAAAGATTTCTTAATAAATCAAAAAATTTATAAGAATATATACAGCTCTCTTGATGAAGCAGGAGATAGAGATTTTGATTTGATAATTATTTGTTCTCGACAAAAATCAGTTCCTGATAAGATTAATGAGGTTTCAAAAAAATACCCAAGTTCAATAATTACAGAAATTTCAAGCTCAAAGAACTTTTTAAAAACACATAATATGCCAGAAAATTTTATTTCTTCTCACCCAATTTGTGGAAGTCATAATACTGGTCCTCAATACTCTGACAGTGAACTTTTTAAGAATAAAGAAGTAATAGTTATATCAAATCCTAACAAATTTTTATCAGAAAAAATCGAATTATTCTGGAATTCGATTGGAGCAAAAGTCACATACATGGATATAGATGAACATAATAAAATATATGCATTTTTAAGCCATTTCCCTCATTATTTCAGCTTTATCTATAAAAAAATACTAGAGGAAGAGAAAATTGATTACAAACGTTTATCTGGAGACAGTTTAAAAGAAATTTTACGCTTATCAGAGTCAGATAAAGATTTATGGGATGAAATTTTTTCAGACAATAAAAAAAATCTAGAATTCTTAATAGAAAAAGTAAATAAATATTTGAAGTGATTGAATTGCCTGTAGATAAATCAATAGCACAGAGATGCGCAATCCTAGGTCTAGATTTTAATAAAGATGAAATTGGTGAGGACATAAAGAGCACTTTGAAAGCTACAAAGGAATTTTCAGAGAGTAATGAAAAAATAGTCTTAGATCTTGGAAATTCAGGCACGGGAATGAGATTGTTAACTGGGTACATCGCAGGAACAGGCAAGGAATGTATTTTAAAGGGCGATGCCTCACTCTCATCAAGACCTATGGACAGAATAACAGGTCCACTTAATAGCATGGGAGCAAATATTAAATTGAGTGCAGATAGGTATGCGCCAATTGATATCTCAAAGTCTTCTTTGAAGGATAATTTTGAATTCACTTTAAATATCCCAAGCGCACAAATTAAATCATGCATGCTGATGGCAGCTTTAACCTCCCAATCAAAAATTGAAATTACAGAGATAATTCCATCAAGAGATCATACAGAAAGAATTCTTGAAGAATGTGGAGCGGATATTATTAGGAAAGAAAATAAAATAATTTTTGATGGTAGGAAAAAAATTCAAAAGAAATTCATTGATATCCCAAGAGATTTTTCATCAGCAGCGTATCTACTAGCAGCAAATCTGCTTTCAAACAAATCAATAATTTTAGAAAATGTAGGCGTCAATCCAACTAGAATAGCCTTTTTGAATACACTTGAAGAAATGGGAGCAACAGTCTCTTTAAAAAATAAATCATCAAAATCAAATGAACCTAGAGCTGATATTATGGTTAATTGTAAGCAAGAGCTTAAGGGCGTTGAGATTTATGGAGACAAAATACCAAATCTAATTGATGAGATTCCTCTTATTGGCACACTAGCTATGTTTGCAAGAGGAAGAACAACGATAAGAGATGCTAAAGAATTAAGGTATAAGGAATCAGATAGAATAAGTCTATTGTTATCAAACATTAAAAAATTCAATCCAAACACAACTATCAATGAGTATGATGACGGATTTGACATAATTCCAGAGTTGAATGAAAGTAATAGTTCTGTTGAAATCGAAACTCAAGGAGATCACAGAATTGCAATGAGCTTTATGATAGCCTCACTTAAAGATAAGAAAAAAATACATATTGATAATAAAAGATGTGTAGAAACTTCTTTCCCAAATTTTTTTGAATTACTAAAAAAATGGTACCAATAGTAACAATAGATGGTCCATCAGGTTCTGGTAAAGGAGCACTTTCAAAAGCTTTAGCTATAAAAAAGAAATGGAATTATCTTGATAGTGGTCTCATATATAGATGTTTTGCTTACTTATTTTCTAAGGGTGTTAGGAATATTGAAGAGGAAATTATTAATATTGAACATTTCTATGATAAAGATTATGAGGAAATTACTTTTAATGGAAATAAAATTACAAATATTATAAGAGGTCCTGATATTACTACTCTTTCATCTGAATTATCTCAAAAAATTGATGTAAGGAAGCGTTTGTTACAAATACAAAAATCTTATCTTAAGGAACCAGGTCTTGTTGCTGAAGGTAGAGATATGTCTACTAGAGTTTTTTTAGATTCAAAAGTAAAAATTTTCCTCACTGCTAATATTGATGAAAGAGTTAATAGAAGGGCAAACCAGTTGAGAAATGCAGGACAAAAGGTTAATATCTCAAAACTTAAAAGTGAGATTGAGGCAAGAGACTTTAAAGATAGCAATCGAAAAGTTTCACCTTTGAGAGAATCGAAAGATTCTTTTCTCATAGATAATACTTCCAAAAGCGTTGAGGAAACCTTAGAAGTTATAGAAGAATTAATAAATGAAAGATACTGAAAAAGTTTTAAAAGATTTAATTGATAAAAGTTTTAGTGAGTTCAATTTAGTCCAGGGCTCACTTGTGAAAGCACGTGTTTTAGAAATTGGCAAAAAATGGGTAACACTTGATGTAGGTTTTAAATCTGATGGGCTTGTTCCTCTGGAAGAATTTCAAGATCACAAAAATGGTATTGAAATAGAAGTAGGAGATGAAACAGAAGTCATTCTTGATACTCTTGATGATGGATTTGGAGAAATTAGACTTTCACGTGAAAAGGCAAGAAAACAGGAAATCTGGGACAAGCTTGAGAAAGCTCATAGTGACGGTGAATATATTGAGGCAAAGGTCACCAATAAAGTAAAAGGTGGTTTTACTGTCTTTGTTGATTTAGTAAAAGCCTTTTTACCAGGATCTCTAGTAGATCCAAAAGGTGGTAAAGACTATCCAGATTTAACCGGACAAATTCTTGAATTTAAAGTTATGAAATTTGATAAGAAAAGAACAAATATTGTTCTATCAAGAAAAGCAGTTTTACAAGAACAAAATTCTGAAGAAAGAGAAAGGCTCCTTAAGGTTATTAAAGAGGGAGAAAAAATTGAAGGTACAGTTAAGAATCTAACTGACTATGGAGCGTTTGTAGATTTAGGTGGCATGGACGGTCTTTTGCATGTTACTGATTTGTCATGGAAGCGTGTTGCTCAACCAAAAGACGTTTTGAAAGTTGGTGACAAAATGGAATTTTTAGTCTTATCATTCGATAAAGAAAAAATGAGAGTTTCTCTCGGTTTAAAACAACTAACTGAGGACCCATGGAAAGAACTTGAAACTAAATATCATGTAGGACAAGTTATTGAAGGAGAGGTAACACTCACCACTGATTATGGTTGTTTTGTAAAACTTGAAGAACACATTGAGGGATTAGTACATATCACAGACTTAGATTGGAAAAATAAGAACATCAACCCATCTTCGATATTGAATAAAGGCGACAAAATTGAAGTAAAAATTATGGAAATTGATATGGGAGAAAGAAAAATATCTTTGAGTAAAAAACATACTTCCGAAAATCCATGGAAAGCCTTTGAGGATAAACATAATAATGGCGATGTTTTAGAAGGGTTAAAGATAAAGTCGGTCACAGATTTTGGAATATTTGTTGATCTTGAGGGAGGTATAGATGGCCTTATTCATCACTCTGAAATCGATACAGGCACTCAATCAATAGAAGAAGTCTATCAAGAGGGACAAGCTATAAATGTCTCTATTAGTGGAATGGACTCGGAGAGGGAGAGAATTTCATTAACTCTTCTTTCCTAGATTTCAAAGCCTCTTTAAAATACAATTTTTCTTATGACGTCTAAAAGGCTGATAATTGCTCTAGATACTGATGACTTATATCTTGTTAAGAAACTAAGCGCTCTTTTTGATCCAAAATTATGTTTAATGAAAGTAGGTCTTCAGTTATATATTGCACATGGAAAAGAAGTTCTAGACTATTTAAGCGAGCAAGGTTTTGAAATTTTTTTGGATTTAAAACTACATGATATTCCAAATACAGTCGCTAGAGCGATCAAAGAAATTCAGAAATTTAATATAAAAATGACCACAATTCATTCTCAAGGTGGAGTTGAAATGATAAATGCAGCTCTTGACCAGTCAAATGATATAAAGATTCTTGCTGTAAGCCTTTTAACAAGTTTAGATAGGGAAGACATTTCAAGACTGTATGATAATGATTTTGAAAAACAATTCGAAATGCTTCTCAAAGTTATAACGGATACAAAAACGCATGGAATAGTATGTAGTTCTCATGAGCTAGTTAAAATAAGTGATGATAACCTCATTAAAGTTGTTCCTGGAATAAGAAATAATGATGTTTCAGACGATCAAAAAAGAATAATGTCATCTAAATCAGCATATGCGAGCGGAGCAGATTTTATAGTTGTAGGAAGACCAATAATCAATTCTGAAAATCCATCAGAAGAATACAAAAAATATTTATGAGTATCCTAAAAAATTCAAATAAATTTAAAAAAGGAAAATTTGAAAATATTAAAATTGAATTTAATCTTGAAGAGAATTCAACTTTTAGTGATAACTCATTAGTCAAAAAATTTAATGAGATATATGATGGCTCACTATGTAATTTTACTGAAAATAAAACAGCGTCACATTTTAATTACAAAAAGCAAAGCGAAGAAAAATTCCGTAGACATCATGTAGAGTTATTAAATTTTGCTGAAGATATTCGTAAATCTGAGGCAAATGTTTATTTTTTCGGAATTGGTGGTTCAAATATAGCTCCGAAAATCTTTTATGATCTCTATAAAAAGAAAGGTCTTAATAAAATTCATTTTATTACTGGTAGTGATCCAGAGGAATTCGAAAGTATTAAAGTTTCAGAAAGTGATATAGCCATAATTGCTTCAAAATCTTTTTCAACATTAGAAACATTAGACTCATATGAGCAGGTATGTGGAAAAAGAGTTTTAAAAAACACGTTTGCAATTACATCTAATGTCACTGCAGCTACTAATTTCGGAATTCCTGAAAATAATATTTTAAAAATTGACAATGACACAGGCGGAAGGTTTTCTGCATGGAGTCCAGTAAATATAGTATTGCCAATTTTAATGGGGGAGGAGGGTTTCAATTCATTTTTAGATGGCGGTTTAAAAATGGATAAAATTTGTCTAGGTAACGAGAATAATCCCGCTTTATTACTGAGCATAAGTGACGTGTTCATTAGGAAATCTACCAACTCCCTTGTAGTTTTAAATTATGATTTCAAATTAAGAAACTTTTTTGAATTTGCACAGCAAATTGAGATGGAGTCTAATGGAAAATCTTTTAACATCAATAATGAGTTCGTAAAAAATAGCAGTTATTTATTATTTGGTGGGTATGGACCAAAATGTCAGCATTCATTCTTTCAGAGTCTTTTTCAAGGGTCTGAAAATATTAATACTTATTTTATAGCTGAAAAAACAGATAATCTTAATTATAAACAAATGAGAGCCCAAGTTCATTCACTAAGAAATCCAGAAATAGAAATTTCAAATAACTCAGAAAATCCACATTTATGTACAAGAAAACAGCCAGTAACAGTACTTGAATTAGATGATCTTACACCCAATAGCATTGGACAGCTGTTTGCTCTTTGGGAAAATAAATCGATTTTTAACAGCCTTCATTATAGTACTAACGCTTTTGATCAATTTGGAGTTGAACTTGGCAAAAAAAATACTAAGAAGTTTTTATAGTGAATAATTTAAGTCAAAAAGCAACTGAATTCCCAGACTCCCCAGGAGTCTATAGATTTTTTAAAGATAAGAAGATTCTATATATAGGAAAAGCAAAATCACTAAAAAAAAGGGTAAAGACATACTTTGGAAAATCACTAAAAGAATTTAAAACGCAAAAACTCGTAAATCAGATTACTGGAATGGATTTTATTGAGACAAATAATGAGACAGAAGCTTTATTACTTGAACAAAATTTAATAAAAACAGAACAGCCTCCTTTTAATATCCTTTTAAGGGATGATAAAACTTTTCCCTATATAGAACTAACAGAAAAACATGATTTTCCTGGAATTTTTTTTAAAAGAACTAGAAAATCTGAAAAAAATCTTTTTGGACCTTTTACTAGCGCTAGTGCGACAAGGCTAGCTATAAGCGAAATACAAAAAATATTTAATTTACGAACATGTAACGATGTATTTTTCTCCAATAGATCTAGGGCATGTCTACAATATCAAATTGGAAAATGTTCAGGTCCATGTGTTGGTTTAATAGAGAAGCGAGATTACGAACAAGATGTCTTTGGCGCAAAAGAAGCACTTAAAGGAAATTTTTCAAAGATTATTTCGAAGTTAAGATCTGAAATGAATTTTAACTCACAAATAGAAAATTTCGAGAAAGCTGGAAAAATTAAAAGAAAAATTGAAGCGCTAAGAAGGGTGGAGGAAACCCAAATTATTTTTTCTGGAGGAGATCAAATAAAGGTGATAGGCATGGCCTGTGAAGGTGACGAGGTTTCATTTGTTGTAATAGATGTGATAAAAAATTCTTTTTCAAATATTAAAAAATACTCATTTAAAAATAAACTCGAAAAAAATTCTAAAGAAATTACTGAGGAATTTATAAGTCGTTTAGTTCTTGCAAATCCACAAATAAAAGAAATCGTTTTTGCAGGAGATGAAATAAATTCCCCATTCTTTCCACATATAACTTTCACTAAGCCCTCTAGTGGTAAAAAAATTAAGTGGGCTGAAATGGCAAATAGAAATGCCCGCAATCTGCTTAGTTTGAGGTTGCAGAGAGGTCTAAAATACGAATCTTCAATGGAGTTTATAAAAAATAACTTAAATTTAGATGCTAATAATATCGGGATGGTAGGTTTTGATGTGAGTGGAGGTGCTGGAGACATACAAACTGTATCCTGCGTATTTTTTAATTCCTCAGGCCCTGATAAATCGAAGTATAGATTTTTCAGAGTGCCAATAAAAAATTCTGAATCAGATCTTGAGGCATTGTTATTCGGTATTAAGAAGTACCTAAAAAATAATTTCGAAGTGAGTTTAATTCTAATCGATGGTGGTAAAACTCATTTAAATTACATTAAGAAAAATTTAAAAAATGTAAAAGCTCAATTTGTATCGGTAGGAAAAGGCGAGAAAAGAAAATATGGCATTGAGAATCTATTCTATGAGGATAAGAGAATTGAGTTTAGAACTAATAATTCAATTTCAAAGATTTTTCTTGATCTCAGAGATGAAGCTCATAGGTTTGCTCTTAAAAACTTTAGGTCAGTAAAAAGAAAAAACCTGACTAAACATTTTCTGCAGGATATTGATGGAATAGGACCTAAAACAATCGATAAGATTTATAAAAATTATTTAACCCTTGAAAATTTAACAAAATACTCAGCTAAACAGGTATCAAAAGACTTAGGCCTTAACATAAAGATTGCAAAAAAAATACAAACTTCCCTCGAAGAAATCTATAATTAACTATGAGTTCAAGATTTCACTTAGCAATAACTGTAAGCTCTTTAGAAGAAGCAAGATTATTTTACTGTGACTTTCTTGGATGTGAATCAGGAAATTTTGAAGCTGGTAAATGGCTAGACATTAATTTTTGGGGAAATGAGCTAACTTTACACGAAGCTCAACATCAAGATGAAATAAAATCTACCAAACGACATCATGTTGATATGGGAAAAGTATGTGTTCCTCATTTTGGAATTCATCTTTCTAGAGATGCTTTTGATAAAGTTAAAAAAAGAATTGATGCAAGCGATAAGCATAATTACCTTGATAAGCCTTATTTAAGATTTAAGGACGATGATAGAGAGCAAGAAACTTTCTTCATCAGAGACCCAAGTGGAAACGCCCTAGAGATTAAAACGATGAAAGTCCCTGAGTCGCTTTGGGAAATCAACTCTTGATAAAATTATTTAATCAGTTAATATCACATTTCTATGAAATTTGAATTAACCTTTTCTAAGTGCTGATCAGCATGCATTCAATCTTTTATAATCTGAAACAATTTTGAGACCACAAAGAAGAAGAAAGCCACCACCAGCTCCTGTAAATCAGTTTATTAGGGCTAATAAATTAACAGTCATTTCAAGTTCAGGTGAAAAGCTGGGTACCTATAGTAAAGATGAGGCAATTGATCTTGCTAAAAACGAGGGATTAGATCTTTTACAGATAACATTTGATAAAGAGCCATGTATTGCAAAGATAATTGATTATGGAAAGTATAAATTTGATCAAAAGAAGAAACAGTCAGCTGCCAAAAAAAGTCAAAAGAGAATTGAACAGAAAGAGATAAAAATGCGTCCTAATATTGATAAAGGAGATATAGATGTAAAACTTAAAAAAATCTTAGGTTTTCTAGAAAAAAGAGCTAATGTAAAGATATCTGTAGTATTCAGAGGAAGAGAGCTTGGAAAAACTTCTTTTGGCAAGAGTTTACTTGACAGTATCATCAAAGAAACCGAAGATATTGCAACTGTCTTAGTAGAGCCAAAGTTTGAGAATAGAACATATAGTGCTTTACTAACATCAAAGAAAATGAAATGACAAAATTAAAGAATCATTCAAGTGCAAAAAAAAGGTTTAAAGCGACTGGCTCAGGTCTAAAAATGCGCTCATCTGGAAGGAATCATATTTTGTCCAAACACTCAACTAAGAAAAAAAGACATGCTAGAGGGACATCTAATTTAGTAGGTGCAAATCTTAAAGTCGTTAATAAATTATTGGAGGCATAATGCCGAGAACAACAAAAGGCAACTTAGCATCAAAGAAACATAAAGCTGTTTTGGCAAAAACTAAAGGGCATTATGGCGCAAGATCAAGACTCTTTAAAACAGCTAAGCAATCGCTAATTAAATCAATGCAATATGCTTATAGAGACAGAAAAAATAGAAAAAGAGATTTTAGAAGGCTTTGGATTACTAGAATCAATGCGGAAGTGAGAAACTTAGGATATTCATATTCAAAATTTATAGATGGACTGAATAAAAAGGGCATAGAACTTGACAGAAAGATGCTCTCAGAGTTAGCTATACAGGATAAAGCAACTTTTGAAAAAGTTGTGAAAACTGCTATAGATTAATGTCAGAACCAAAAGATATTTTTATACCAACTTTAGATAGAGAATTAGGCTCTATCCACCCTATAAATCAAGTAAAGTTTGAGCTTATAAAATTACTTACCTCATTTGGCTTTGAAGTTGCTGAAGGACCTGAAATAGAAAGTGAAAAAAACAACTTCGACATGCTTAATATACCTGCCACACATCCTGCTAGAGAGATGCATGATACCTTTTACGTTGGTAATAAAAAAAATGTTTTAAGAACTCATACTTCTCCTGTGCAAGTGAGGTGTATGTTAAGAAACAAACCTCCAATATCGTTCATATCGCCTGGCAAAGTATATAGAAAAGATGATGACTCTACTCATTTGCCAATGTTCCATCAAATTGAAGGTATTTATATTGACCGAGAAGTGAGTTTTGCTCATTTAAAAGACCTCATTTATAAAATTTGCTCATCTTTATTTGGAGAAAAAATAAAAATACGATTTAGACCCTCTTACTTTCCATTCACTGAACCATCGGCTGAAGTGGATATACTATTTGGAAAAAAATGGCTTGAGATTTTAGGTTGTGGGGTTGTAAATCCAAAAGTTCTTAGTAATTGTAAAATAGATTCCAAAAAATTCTCTGGTTTGGCATTTGGTTTGGGCATTGAAAGGATTGCTATGCTTAAATATGGCGTTAAAGATATCCGAGAGTTTTACAAATCCAACTTAGATTTTTTAAGGCAATTTAAATGAAAATTATTGCTCAACAGCTTTTAGAGTATTTTAAAAATAAACCGAAAATATCAGAATTATCAGAAAGGCTTTTCCAGCTAGGCCATGAACATGAACTCAATAAAGGTATTTTAGATTTTGAAATCACTCCAAATAGGGGAGATTGTCTCTCCTTAAAAGGTTTAGCAAGAGATTTAAATTATTTTTACAAGGCAGAAATTGAAAAACCAATTTTTACAAAAAAAATTAAGAAACTAAATTTAAATTTTAAAAATAAAACAAAAGATCTTTGTCCAAATATCTCTTTTTTAGAAGTTGAAATAGTAGGTAAAACAAAACCTTATAAAAATTACTTAGAAAAATACTTTAAAAATTTGAAAATAAATAAGAATAATTTTTTTACAGATATTTCAAACTACCTTGCTTATGAAAGTGGACAACCTACACATTGCTTTGATGCAGAAAAAATGAATGGGATATTTATGTTAGAAAAAAACAAAAAGAAATCTAAGTTTTTAACATTACTGAATGAAGAAATCGAAATAGAAAAAAATGATTTAGTTTTTACTCTTGATGGTGAAGTAATAAGCCTTGCAGGAGTAATGGGAGGCGCAAGTACAGCTTGTGGCAAAAACACACATAAAGTTCTTATCGAATGTGCGTATTTTAAACCAGAAGAAATTTTAGGTCAGGCTAGAAAATATAACCTTAATTCTGAAGCAGCTTATAAATTTGAAAGAGGTGTTGATTTTTTAGGACAAGAAAATGTTTTGAGAAGATTTATCAAAATAATCGATGATCATACTGAAATTAAATCACTTAAATTTATTTCCGAAAATAAAAAAAATAATACCAAAAGTGTAGCCTATGATTCAAAGAAACTTAATGAGATTATTGGTTGCGATATAAATGAAAAAGAACAAAAGGCCATTCTTAGTTCACTAGGATTTACTAATGGAAAAAAAGTTACTGTTCCTGCTCACAGATCTGATATTGACGAAATTAATGATTTAGCTGAAGAAATTACTAGAATAGTTGGGTACAACAATATACCTTCCAAAGCTTTAAAGCTTCCAGTGAAAGCAAAAAATTTAAATAGAAGTTTTGAATTAATTTGCAGGAACTATCTTGTTAATAATGGATTCTTTGAGGTAATAAATTTTCCATTCAATGATAATAATGATGAATCAGCAATTGTTGTAGACAATCCATTAGATAAGCAAAGAGCAAAGATGCGCGTATGCTTAACAAAATCTTTGAAAGACAATCTCGTTTATAATCAAAACAGACAAAAGGATTCGATAAAATTTTTTGAATTCTCTGATATTTACACAAAATCAGGAGTATCTAAGAAGCTAAGTCTTATTGTTTCAGGACGAATTTATAAAAATCATAAAGAATTCAACTCAATGTTGGATTATGGTTATCTTAAAGGACTTTTAAAAACAATTTTTAGTGAAACAATGAATGTTGCACTAACATTCTCTTCATCCTCGTCTGAAAATTATGATTTCCGAGAAACAATTATCTTTAAAGGAACAAATATAGGAAGGATAGGTAAACTATCAAAAAATTTCTTAAAATCAAAAGTTAAAACCCCAGTTTATTCTTTTGAAATTGATATTGATTCTCTTTCAGTACCTTCTCAAAGATATGTAAGTATTTCTGATCATCCAGCTTCATATAGAGATATGTCATATAGTTTAGAAAATTTAAATATTTTAAAAAATCTTGAGAAAAAAATTGAAAAAAATGTGCAATCTTTCAAATTGCTTCAGGAAGCATTTGTTTTTGATTATTTTGATAACAAAAAAATAAATAAACTTAAAGTGGGTTATAGGTTTAAATTTCAATCATCAACTAAAAGTCCAACAGATAGAGAAATTGATGAAATAATGAAAAAGATTAATAAAGACACGCTTTCAATAAAAGGTATAAAAATTGAGGGTCTTTAATGTCATATATTTTTACATCTGAATCTGTTTCTGAGGGACATCCAGATAAAATCTGTGATCAAATTTCAGATGCAATTTTAGATGAATGTATTAAACAAGATAAATACTCCAGAGTTGCATGTGAAACTATGATTAAAAATAATCATGTCATAGTTGGAGGCGAAATTACTTCAAAAGCTGATATTAATTATAAAGAGGTTGCTGAATCAGTAATTAAAGATATTGGATATAACAATAAAGAAATGGGATTTAGTCATGAGTCAATTAATTTTAAAAATCTAATTGGTAAACAAAGTGAAGATATTCATGAGGGGATATCAAAAGGTGATATTTTGGGCTCAGGTGATCAGGGATTAATGTTTGGCTATGCTTGTAAGGAAACAAAAGAATTAATGCCACTTCCAATTTCGTTAGCACATAAACTGATGCAAAAACATAAAACTATTAGGAATATAAATAATAAACTTTGGCCAGATGCTAAATCACAAGTCTCGGTACAATACTCTGACAATTATGAACCTGAGAGGATTTCCGCAATTGTATTTTCAGCACAACATTGTCCAAGCTTTGATCTTAATAACTTGAGAGAATTTATTCTAGAAGAAATAATTAAGGAAGTTATCCCTTACGAGTTAATTGATGATGATACTAAATTCTTAATAAATCCTGCTGGAAAATTTACCATCGGCGGTCCAGTTGGAGATTGCGGCATGACAGGAAGAAAAATTATAGTTGATAGTTATGGTGGAATGGCAAGACATGGAGGGGGAGCATTTTCTGGAAAAGACCCTTCAAAAGTAGATAGATCTGCAGCGTATGCAATGCGACAAGTTGCAAAAACATTAGTCAATGAAAATTTATGTGATTATTGTGAAGTTCAAGTTTCATATGCAATTGGAGTTGAAAATCCAGTATCTATTTACACAAATACCTTTGAGAGTGAAAAAATTCCACTTGAAGAAATTAATAAAATAATAAACAAAAACTTTGATCTTACACCTCAAGGAATCATTTCTAATTTAAGTCTTTTAAATCCAATATATCTTAAAACTGCAAAATTTGGTCATTTTGGAAGAGAAGATCAAAATTTTAGTTGGGAAAAAACCAAAAACATAAAATGAAAATATCTGTTGCTAGTGGTGGCTTTGATCCTGTTCATTCTGGCCATATTGAATATTTAAAAGCTGCAAAAAATATTGGTGATTATTTAATAGTGGCATTAAATTCAGATAATTGGCTTACATTGAAAAAAGGGAAGCCGTTTATGCCATACCAAGAAAGACTGAGTGTATTGAGTTCCTTTAGTTTTGTTGATGAGGTAGTCTCCTTTGAAGATGATGAGCTTGGAAGCTGCATTAATGCACTTGAACAAATAAAATTAAAATTCCCTAAAGATGAGATAATTTTTTGTAATGGTGGCGATAGAAATTCCTACAATATTCCTGAAATGCAGGTTAAGGATATATCATTAAAGTTTGGTGTTGGTGGTGAAAGTAAAATCAATTCGAGCAGTAAAATTCTAAAGCAATGGAAAGGATTATCTGAAGAAAGGATTTGGGGTGAGTTCTTTAATTTATATCAAGACAAAAAAATAAAATTAAAGGAACTCGTTATTAAACCTGGAAAAGGAATGAGTTTACAGAAACACTTCAAAAGAAATGAAATTTGGTTTGTTTCAGAAGGAAAATGTTGTGTAAATTTTCACAAAAATAATCATTCCAAAGTTGATGAAATACCACTTAATACATTTGATACATTCAGTGTAAAAAAAGAAGAGTGGCATCAATTGTTTAATCCTTACAAAGAAGAATGTAGAATTATTGAAATTCAATTTGGTGAAGAAAACTCAGAGGAAGATATTGAAAGAATAAAGTACTATGACGGAAATGAATAAAGACTATAAAGTTAAAGACATAAATTTAGCGGAGTTCGGTAGACAAGAAATATTGCTTGCACAAGACGAAATGCCTGCTTTAATGCATCTTAGAGAACAGTACAAAGAAGAACAGCCCCTGCAGGGAGCTAAGATCCTAGGATGCATACATATGACAATTCAAACAGCTGTATTAATTGAAACATTAATTGATTTAGGAGCAGAAGTTAGATGGGCATCTTGTAATATTTTTTCGACCCAAGATCATGCTGCTGCAGCTATTGCAGATAAAGGTATTCCAGTTTTTGCATGGAAGGGGGAAACAGAAGAAGAATATGATTGGTGTATAGAGCAAACAATACTAAAAAATGGTCAAGCGTGGGATGCAAATATGATTTTAGATGATGGTGGAGATTTAACAGCAAAGATTCATAAAGATTACCCAGAAATGCTTGAGAAGATTCATGGAATTTCTGAAGAGACTACTACAGGCGTTCATAGACTTAAAGATTTACTAAAACAAGGAAAATTAGCAGTGCCTGCAATAAATGTAAATGACTCAATAACTAAATCAAAAAACGATAACAAATATGGGTGCCGTCATAGTTTAGATGATGCTATAAAAAGAGGTACTGATATGCTTCTATCCGGAAAGAAAGCGCTAGTAATTGGATATGGAGATGTTGGTAAAGGATCTGCTGATTCATTAAATCAACAAAAAATGATTGTGGATGTAGCTGAAACTGATCCTATTTGTGCAATGCAGGCATGCTTTGATGGATTCTCAATTGTTTCAGCATATAAGAATGGAGAAATTAGTAATAATGCTTCTGATATCAATAAGGATTTGCTAAAAAAATATGATCTAGTAGTCACCGCCACAGGTAATACTGGAGTTTTAAATGGCTTAATGCTTGATGCATTAAAATCCTCATGTGTTGTTTGCAACATTGGCCATTTTGATAATGAAATAGATGTTAAATACTTAAAAAAATATGAATGGTACGAAATTAAACCAGGTGTGCACAAAGTTATCAGAGGGGAAGGGGATTACCTTATACTTTTAGCGGAAGGTAGGCTAGCTAATTTAGCACTTGCTACTGGGCATCCCAGTAGAGTAATGGATGGGTCCTTTTGTAATCAAGTGCTTGCACAGATTTTTCTATATAAAGATAGGTTTGCAGATTTATCAAAAGAAGAAAAATTGAAAAAAGTATCGGTAAAAGTTCTTCCAAAATATTTAGATGAAGAAGTTGCTTCTTTAATGGTAAAAGGTTTTGGTGGGACTCTAACAAAACTAACAAAAGAACAAGCTGATTACATTGGGGTTGAACAACAAGGACCTTTTAAAGAGGATTCTTATAATTACTAATTTGCTATAATCTCTAATCTGGCTGAGTGGCAGAGTGGTCATGCAGCGGACTGCAACTCCGTTAACATCGGTTCGATTCCGTTCTCAGCCTCCAGTAGGTCCAGGGTCTTTAAAATTCAACATATAGTCAACCGATTTTTCAATTTCTTCATACGAGCAGTCGCCACAACCACCTTTAGCAGGCATTGCCTTATAACCATAAAATGCATTGTAGATTAGTTGTTCTCGGCCTCTATATGATAATCTTAGATCCCATTCAGCTTCGTCTTTTAACAAAGGCGATCCAGCAAACCCATTTGTATGACAGGCAGCACAATATCTTAAGTATATTTCTTTACCACTTCTCGATATTAGGTTTGTTATTTTATCTTCTAATAATTCTTTTTTAGACAATAGAGCAATCGCTGGAGAGTTTTCTAAAAACATTATGTATTTTCCAATGCTTTTCACATATTTTATGTCCCTTATCCTCTCTCCAATTCTTATTTTTACATCCTGCTCAAGTCCATTTTTATAATCTCCTTTAAAAATGTGTAAAGTGAAATCGTCTAAATCAAATCCCTCATGTGTGTAGCCCATAGAGGAGACAATAATTCTTCTTTCATTGTCATTAAATAAAGTATTTTCTGGAGCAAAAATTACTTCGCTTATACCTATTGAGGGAACATAGAATTTTGCAGGCTCTTTAAAACCATAATCAATATGAGATTTGTTAAGTGGAGCTCTAGCATAAAGACTTGAATTGATCTCAATCCTTCCTAAGCTGTTATGTTCACCATATGATGATACAGGCCAGCCAAAATTTTCAGGCTCTGATGTCCCCAAATCAATTAAATTAATTTCATCACCACCATATGGGCCATGTTCAGTGCTTATAATTGTATTTGAGAGATCGTCTAAAGCTAATCCTTGTGGATTTCTGTGCCCTTTTGAGATTATTGAATAGTTTTTTGTATCAATATTAATCTTTATGATTTTACCAAAGTAAGAATCATCATTTTGAACTGCTTCATAATTTCCAAAATCTCCAACTGTTAAAACTAAAAATGTGTCATTTAATGAAATAATTCTGCCACCAGCATGATGCATATTATCATCGTAGATTGACGTTCTTGTGGTACATTCATCTGCTGAAAAAAAATCATTAAAGATAAGTTCTTTATAATCTACCTTCGCCTTGAGTATTGAAATATTAAAGCAATCTTCTTCCAGTTGCTTGGTGTAAGATACATAAATATAATCATCAATGATGTAAACATCTTTTATTCCTAAAAAGGATTGGGTATAAAACTCTGCATAGTCAATAAAACTCTCGATATTGGTTGGTATTGAAGTAATACTCAATTTGTTTGTTTCTAATTGATTAATATTGAAATATCCAACTACTCCATCAGCGGAAACAATCAATACATTTTCATCAATAGTTTCAAGGTATGCTGAAGCCTTGCTAAAAAGTGATTTTCCATTACTAAGAAAATCTATTTTAAATTTTTTTATATTTACAAGTTCTTCAATATTTTCCTCGGATTGAAGGGGCGCATATATGTTACTTACAGACGAGGTCCTTAAAATTTGGGAAATATTTGTATATAAAGTTATATTTTCTTGCGCAGTAAGAAGTTTTTCCTTTTCTAAAACTTCTATTTTGCTTTCTAAAGCCGACTTTGCAAAGAGAGTTTCTTTCAAAAAGTCTTTTATGCTCTCTGGAATGAACCTAGAAATTTGATAAGTGAGACCTGTCTCTTCTTTACTTCTAATTTCCTTGTCAGCTAGAAAAAATAATACTCCTAGAGAAATTAAAATTAAAAGTGATATCAACAGAATTCTAAATTTTTGCATATTCTTCCAATCGCCCATATTTTAACAATAAAATTTCAAAAAGAGAGAAAAAGGGATTAAAATACACGATTCATGAATAAGATAGGCATTATAGGAAAAGGGTTTGTGGGGACAGCTGTAGCTCAGGGTTTCTCTCCACACTCTGGGTATGAGTCAGAGGTAAAAATCTTCGATAAGGACCCCACTCGCACAATAAACACTCTTGATGAAGTTGTAAATGATTCGAAATTTGTATTTATTTCAGTCCCAACACCAAGTAATGAAAATGGTTCAATAAACCTTGATATGGTTCTAGATTGTATTGCGAGTATTGATAATCAAATTAATGAGAATTCAGCAAAAAATACAATATTTCTCTTGAGATCAACAATTGTTCCGGGAACATCAAGAATGATTCAAGACAAATTCCCAAAACTAAGATTTGTATTTAATCCTGAATTTTTGACTGAAAGAAGTGCATCGTTTGATTTTATAACTCAAAGCAGATATGTCTTAGGAGGCTCTGAAAAAGATACAAAAGAGGTGGCTGAACTCTACCGAGACAGGTTTGGACAATCTGTCTCTATCATAGAAACAAACTATGAAACTGCCGAGTTAATCAAATATGTATGCAATACTTTTTTCGCAACAAAGGTGTCTTTTTTAAACGAAATGAAAAAACTTTCAGATGAAGTTGATGCTGACTGGGATACAGTAGTTGAAGGTTTTGTGAGAGATGGAAGAGTAGGTCACTCTCATACAAATGTTCCAGGACATGACGGAAAATATGGCTTTGGTGGAAGCTGTTTTCCTAAAGATATTCAGGCATTGATACATTTTGGCGATATGAAGAATATAGACTTAAATGTTCTCAAAGGTGCATGGAAAACTAATTTAGAAGTTAGACCAGAAAAAGATTGGGAAAAACTTCTAGGTAGGGCAGTAGTAAAAGATTCTGAATAATTTGTCTATATCTTTTTTAGCCCAGGTGGTGAAATTGGTAGACACAAGGGACTTAAAATCCCTCGGAGGCAACTCCGTGCCGGTTCAAGTCCGGCCCTGGGCACCATTTAAAGACTTATGAAAATTTTAGTGGTTCTACCAAACTTTGAAGGCGGAGGAGCAGAGCGAATTCATGTGAATCTTGCAAATGAGTGGGCTAAATCTGGGCATGAAGTTATCTTTTGTGCTCTTGAAAAAAAAGGCCCTTTAATTGATTTAATAGACCAAAAAATTAAAGTTATAGATCTTGATTGTAAGAGAATCCTTTTTTCCCTTAACCCTCTAATAAAAAATATTAGAGCAATTAAACCACAAAAAATAGTCGCAGCAATGTGGCCGGTAACAACAGTGACAATTTTAGCTAAGTTACTTTCAGGCTCACAATCAAAGATTTTTCTTGTAGAGCATTGTGCATATGAGAAGATTTTTGCCAAATTGTTAGGTCATTCTTTATTCTCCATAGGGCTCTCTAAAACACTTTCATATATTTTTGCTAATAAACTGATTTCAGTCTCCAAAGGAGTTGAAAACTCTATAAAAAAAATTACTATCCTCCCAAATAAGAAATTTAAAGTCATTTATAACGGTATTCCAATACCTAAAAACCTAAAAAAAAATAAGAAAGCTCTTTTTAATACTAATAAAAAGGTAATACTTGCAGCTGGAACTTTAAAACAAAGAAAAGACTTTATTACTATCATTAAAGCTTTATCCATACTTAAGTTGAAGAACTATAAAGATCTCAAATTATTTATTTTGGGAGACGGACCAATGAGAGAAGAAATTAATAATGTAATTAAAAAACTCCATATGGAAAAAGATGTTGAACTATTGGGTTTCAAAAAAGATGTTTACCCATACATGGCATCATCAGACTTATTCGTGCATTCATCCGAGGTTGAGGGATTTGCACTTGTTATAGCAGAAGCTTTATCTTGTGGTATAAATGTTGTTTCTACAGACACCCCACATGGCCCAAAAGAAATCTTAAATAATGGAGAATTTGGCAATCTTATTCCAATGGGAGATGAGGAACAAATGGCGAATGCAGTTATTGAAAAAATTCTGAACCCTATTGATAAAGAGGTGTTAATGAAGAGAGCAAACAAATTCTCTATTGAAAAGTGTGCAAAATTATATTTGGAAGAATTTAAATAATTACTTACTATAATCAGTTATGGAAATGGATAACTTTCTGAGCAATACCCAGATTGGGAAAATATTAAGTAATTTATTTATTCTTATAAAAGAAAACTACAAATTTGTACTATATTCAACAGCTGGTTTTTTATTTATTTCTCTTATTTATTCCTTTTCTCTCTCACCAAAATATCAAATCATCGCTGATGTAAAACTTAAAGATGAAAGTGGAAATGCTTCTTTGCCAAGCAGCAGTTCAGTTCTTAGTCTCATAACTGGTGGCGGAGCAGGTAATAATTTTTGGGATTTTTATAATATTGTTTTTTCAACTGAAGTTGCAGAGAAATTATGGGAAAAAGGATACGACCAGAAAATTTTTGCTTCAAACTTCGATACAAAATCTGAAACATTCAAAAGAAATCCAAAATTGTGGGATGTCATTAAGTCATGGATCATTGGATATGATTTAAATAATGAGATTAATTTTGTAGATTTAAGAAACCATATAAAATCAGAAGTAGATTTAGAGGATCTGACTGAAGAGCAAAATTTATTACGATTCACAATTTCCACAGGAAATCCTGGTTTATATGAGACCTTGCTAACAGATTTAATAAGAGTGACTGATAATAGCATCAAACAGAGAGAACGAAGTAAAAATACTAACAAAATTGTTTTTTTATCAGATAAAATTGCAAGTGTTTCAGATGTTGAAATTAAGAATGCAATGATAGGCCTTCTTAAAGAACAACTACTTAATGAGAGTCTTGTGGAGCAAGATAATTTTTACTCTATAGAAGTACTTGAACAGCCAAGAAGATCGAAAAATCCAGACTTCATTAACTTGCAGTTCATCTATTTAGGCTTTACTTTTATTGGCTTTATGCTTTCAGTGCTAGTTCTGTATATTAAAAAGAGAATTCTAGTCTCTTAAATGTTCAATACAGGAAATTCAGAATTTATAAACGAATTTTCAAGCCTTTTTTTTATTTCGGAAATAGCAAATTATCTTTGTGTTGTGGGAATTTTAATTATTCTTACAAGGTTTAAATTAGTTGAAGAGAAATACTTCATTTTTTGGTGTTTATATTTTCTAACACCTTTCTTTGGCAACTATGTCTTATTTGATCCACTCTATATGCCAGATCAATATATTTATACAAATACTGTAAATGACATTAGAGCTGACGGACTTCCAGAGATTGGTTTAAGTAATTATGATGCTGTTAGAAATTCAGTAACAAATCTATCATCAATATTTTTTTCATTTGTTCCATTATTTTCAAATCTGACTATTACATCTGTAGCTTTTGCAAATCAGATATACACGCTTTTAATTTATATATACCTAAAAAATAAGATTAAATCATGGGAAATTTTGGCATTACTTCTTTTGCCAAGTTTCATTCTTTATAGCTCAGTTTCTTTAAGAGAGGTTCTTATAATATTTTTTACAGTAATTTCTCTTATATCACTAATTGAAAAGAAATATTTAGTTTCACTATTATGCATTTTTTTAATTTTTATTTTCAAAATTCAAAATAGTATTGCACTTCTAATAATGTTTTTCGGTGTTTTAGTTTTTCGAATAGATAAATCAATTACAGGTTTACTTGTTTTAATTTCCTTAATACTTTTAGGAAGCTTTATCTTTTTTGATGAATACATACCATTTTTAAATCTTTACAGAAATGCATTTGCTTTAGAGGCTGGAATAGATCGATTTATAGTCAATAGGGGCATTGTGGCAACAGAATATCTTGATTTTGTTTGGACAACCGCCAAAGCACTAGTTGGTTCACTAGTAAGGCCATTTCCATGGCAGACAGGGGGCTTAGGCATAATAATATTCTTTGAAAATATTTTTATTCTTTTTATAGTTTATAAATTATTTCAAGAAATCTTTAAAGGCGACAAGAATAAAGTTTTAACTGGTATTTTTCTTCTTTTAGGTCTTTTGGTAACTCTTAGTTTTTATGCCTATACAATTTCAAATCTTGGAACATTAAGTAGATATAGATTCACAACAATCTATCCATTTCTTTTTGCCTTTCTTTATATTCAAAATCAACAATTTAGCCAAGAGAATGAAAAATCAAAATAAAATTATATTTGTTATAAATAATTATGAATTTTATTTAACTCATAGATTTAATCTTTTAAAACATCTAGCAAAAGAAAATGACATTCACCTAATAACAAATACAACTGGATTTAAAATTGATTCGAAGAATATTCACCACTTAGATATAGGCAGAAAAAGTATGAATATTTTTATGAATCTGAAGACTTCTCTTGAGCTTAGCTCATTAGTAAGGAGAATTGATCCATCACATATTTTTTTTATTTCATTTAAGCCAATTGCTTTGGGAGTTATTCCTTCTTTATTTAGCAAGGCAAAAAAATATTTAATTTTTTCCGGCTTGGGATATTCTTTTATCAATAATTCTTTTAAAGCAAAGATTGCAAGGATTGCAATAAATATTGCTCTAAGAATTTTTTCAATTCTTGACTCAAAGTTTATTTTTCAAAATCCTGATGATAAAAAATTGATTAATAAATCAGGTTTTATTCAAGAAAAAAATATTGAAATTATCTATGGAAATGGAATAGATGGAAAAAATTTTAGGATGCGAAAAAATAATAATTTTACAGATAAATTGAAGTTTATTTTCGTAGGTAGGCTTTTAAAAGATAAGGGCATAAATGAATTATGTGCTGCAATTCAATCAGTTGGAAACAAAGCAGAATTTACTATCGTTTCACCTGAAGATAAAGAAAATATAGCTTCTATTGAAGGAAATACTTTTGAAAATTTAAAAAATATGGATTCTGTTAAGCTAATAAATAAATTAAGCCATAAAGAAATTAAAAATATTTACTCAAAATCAGATGTTTTTATTCTGCCCTCATATAGAGAAGGGCTGCCTAGATCAGCTTTAGAAGCAATGTGTGCAGGACTCCCTTTGATCTTATCTGATGTGCCTGGTTGTAGGGAATGTTTAATTAACGGAGTAAATGGATTTTTAATAAAATCAAAGTCTAGCGAATCTATTGAAAAAGCAATAAATAAATTCATTGAAAAACCTGAAATTATAAAAAAAATGGGAGAGGAATCGGTTAATTTAATAAGAAAAAAATTTAGTGACCAAAAAATTTTTAATAATTATGAGGAAATTTTGTAATGTGTGGAATTTATTTCTCTTATTCTGATAGAAGATTTCCTCAATCTGAGCAAGAGGTTAATCTTTCAATGCAAAAAATAAAACACAGAGGTCCAGATGCTTCTGGAGTTAGTGTTTTCCCTCTTGAAGATGCATTTGTTGCTTTGGGACATAGAAGACTATCAATCTTAGATTTAAATGAGAGATCTAATCAACCATTTCATTCAGATAGATATGCATTAACTTATAATGGCGAGATCTATAATCATCTGGAGCTCAGGAAAAATTTTTTAAAAGATTATAGTTTTAAAACTACTTCTGATACTGAAACTCTTATCTGCATGATTGATAAATTTGGGTTAGATGAAACCCTTAAAAATCTGAACGGCATGTTTAGTTTTTCAATTTACGACAAATTGAACAATGAAATTCATTTGGCAAGGGATAGGGCTGGTGAAAAGCCGCTTTATATATGTTGTTTTGAAGGAGTATTTGCCGCCTCTTCAGATCTTATTACTTTTGAGGATATTAGTTCATTTCAAAAAATTATTTGTGAAAAAGCACTAATGGAGTATTTAAATTTTGGCTATGTACCTGCACCTAAAACAATATTTAAAAATATTTTTAAAGTACCTCCTGCAACTTCTATTAGCATAAAACTGGACCAATTAAAATTAAAGAATTTTGATAATTTTAGGGATTTTTCTGAACAAGATTCAGTTTCTTTAAAAGAGTTTTGGAATTTACATGAAGCAAAAACATTAGATGCAGGTATTAAATACTCAGATGTTAAACAAACCTTAAATCAAAAGCTTACTAATGCAATAAAACTGCAACAATTGTCTGATGTGCCTTTAGGATGTTTTCTATCCGGAGGCATAGATTCAACCTTAATTGCATCATTAATGTCAAAAGCTAACAAAGATACAAAAACATTTACTATAGGCTTTGAATTCAGTGAATATGATGAGTCTATTCATGCTGAAAAGATTGCTAAATATCTTAAAACTGATCACAAAACAGTAATTTGCTCTACAAAGGAGACGCAAGAAATAATCAAATCATTAAGTAAAGCCTATACAGAACCTTTTGCTGATAGCTCACAAATTCCAACAATGATGATTTCAAAAATTGCTAGTCAGGATGTAAAAGTTGTACTTACAGGAGATTGTGGAGATGAACTTTTTGGTGGTTATAACAGATATATAATTGCTAGCAGGTATTTAAAAATCTTTTACTTGCTCCCTCATGCAATTAGAAAAGTATTATTAAGCATACTAGGAAGTGGTGGTAAAAAACTCTTTGAACTTGTTTTCTCAACAATTCTAAAGGGCTTCTTCTCAGGTAATCTTTCTCAAAGAGCTGACAAAGCATTTGAAAAAATAAAACATATTGATTCTCAATATAACTATTACAGATCAATGATAAGAGAATGGAAAAGTGATGATGAAATTTTAGTTAATAATCAACCTGATTGTAATTATGAAGACATTTTCAACGAATTTACTAATAAAGGTTTCATTGAGAAAATGATGTATACCGATTTTAAAACATATATGGTTGACGACATTCTATGCAAAGTTGATAGAGCAGCAATGTTTCACAGTTTAGAAACAAGAGTTCCTTTTTTAGATAAAGATGTAATTGAATATGCGTATTCAATTCCAGAAAAATTCAAAATAAACGGTAGTAATTCTAAAATTATTTTAAAAGATCTAATTTCTAATTATCTTCCAAGAGAACTAATAGAAAGGCCTAAACAAGGATTTGGAGTGCCAATCTCAAAATGGATGCAAACAGATTTAAAAAAATGGACGAGAGAAATGTTGTCAAAAGATGTGAATGATACCCATGGTTTTTTTAATCAACAGGTTGTAGAAAAATTTCTAAGTGAGCATTTAGAGGGTGAGAAAAATCATGAACATAAGTTGTGGAGTTTAATTCAATTTAATTCTTGGTATGTTGAAAGATACAAATAAAAAAATACTATATTTATCCTATGACGGTGTTTTAGAACCTTTAGGGTCGTCGCAAGTGCTCAATTATGTTTTAGGACTTGCAAAAAGCTATAACTTCATTCTTTATTCATTCGAAAAACCAATTGATCTTAAAGACACTAAAAGAGTATCAGCTGTTTCAAAAATAATAAAAAAAACTGGAATTAAATGGATAAAAAGTGTTTACCATAAAAGTCCAACTACATTAGCAACTCTTTATGACTTGTTTATTTTACTTAGTAATCTAATTCTGATTCTATCTCTTAATAGAATTGGCATTATTCATTTAAGAGGTTACTTATTGGGTATTCCTTTATTAATTTTAAGAAAAATCTTTAAATTCAAATTAATTTTCGATATGAGAGGCTTTTGGGCTGATGAAAAAGCTGATAGAGCTGGTTGGAACAGATCGGGATATAAGTATATTTTCTTTAAAGCCATTGAAAAAGAACTTTTGAAAAGTGCAGATAAAATAATAACCTTAACAGATCATTCACGAGAACTTTTAGTAAAAGAGCATAAAGTAAGTCAAAAGGTCGTCTCAACAATCAGAACATGTTCTGATGAAAGTGTATTTAAAAAAATAAAAAAAGATTGGGATCAAACTATAAGATTCGGTTATTTGGGAACTCTTGATACAGCATACAATTTTCAAAAAGTTTTAAGTTTTTTCAATTTGTTTTCTCAAAAGCATAAAAATGCTTGCCTAGACATATATTCTTCAACCCCTGAATCTAAGATAATGAATATAGCTAGAGAAATTGGATTTAAAGATCTTGAAAAGCTTTCAATTAAATTTATTAGAGATAAGAAAGAGCTAGTTAGTCAAATTAATAACTTTAATGCATGTATATTTTATTTGAATGAAAACTTTTCAGTTAAAGCTTCTATGCCTACAAAAATAGGAGAAGTTCTTATGTGCGGAGTCCCAATTATATGCAATGGGTTTAACGATGATATTGAATACTTAACTAATCAAGGCTGTGGAATTATTATAAATTTTGCCAAGGGTGACATAGAGAAAGTTTTCGAATTTGTAAATCCAAATATTAATAAAGAGAAATTGAATTTAAAGTGTATTGAAATTGGCAAAAAAGAATTTTCATTAAAGTCAGGTTTAAAGTTATATACTTCAATTTATGAGGAGCTTTCAAAATGAAAAAACCTTTCGTTAGCGTCGTTGTAGCAAGTTATAACAGAAAGTACATTATCAATGAAAGTATTCAATCTATTCTTTCGCAAAATTATCCAGAGGATTCATTTGAGGTGATTGTTGTGGACAATAACTCTAATGACGGAACAGTGTCTGAAATTAAAAAAATCTTTTCTAGGGAAATAGATAATAAAAAAATAAAACTTCTAGATTTAAAATTAAATTCTGGTTCATCAGGATCATATATTGAAGCCTTAAAGGTTATTCACGAGGATTGGAAATACATGCTAAAAATGGATGAAGATGTAGTACTTGATAAAGACTGTGTTAAAGAGCTAGTTAATGAAGCAGAAAAATCAGAAAAACACACTTTTGTGGGTGGAAAAGTGTTTTATTTTCAAAATAAGAATACATTACATGCTATTGGTGCCGACTTAAAACCTTACTATGCAATAGCAAAGGGTATTGGTGTTAATGAGACTAATCACGAAAAATTCTCTGAAGCCAAAACTCTTGATGCCCTTAATGGATGTATGGTGTTAATTTCAAGAAAAATAGAAAATGAAATTGGTTGGTTTGATAAAGATTACTTTCTTTATTACGATGATCATGATCTGATGTATAGATCTACAAAAGCGAAGAATGTTCATCGCTTCACTCCGAAAGCTATTGGTTATCACGATACTAAAACAGGCAGCAAAAATAAATATGCAAATAAACAATGGTTATATTACTCAACAAGAGGATCATTATTATTTCTTAAAAAGAACTTCAAATCATTCTCGGTTGGGTGGTTTTTATACTTACTTGCTCATAATTTAAAGTTTACTGCAGGTTTATTTTTTTTATTCTTTCATTCTAACTATCACAATTTTCTTATAAATCTTCGTTATTTTTTTAAAGGATATCTTCATGGTATTCAAGGAAAAAAAGGATTTTATGACATTAATCAAAATGGTTTGAATGTAGTTGTATTTTCAGGAGGAAGAGGTTCGATAAACTTATGTGATGGACTTAGAGAATTTTCAAAAGTAAATGACATTAATTTAAATTTAACAAATATTATTAATGCATATGATGATGGCCTCTCAACTGGTGCAATAAGAGCTTTTTTTGATTACAAAATTTTAGGACCCTCTGATTTAAGAAAAGTCCAAGAGACTCAATATGAATTTTATTATCCTGAAGGAGAGGGGCTTGATTTTTTTAAAAGCCGTACATCATGTGACTTTCTAGATTTTAAAAATGATATTTCTAAGCTTATAGATGATCAAAATTATAAATCAAAGTTTTTTCCTTATTACCAAAAAATGAATTATCAGATGCAAGAGATTATTAGTGATTCACTCTCACATTTTAAAAAAATTTCTGAAGAGCAAAATAAATCATTAGAAATCCAAGATTTTGCATTATCTAATATTATTTATGGTTCTCTAGAGCATAAATATGGGGATTTAAAGAAAGTTGAACTTATGGTAAGAGATGCTTTCAATTTGCCAAATGAGGTTTTCCTTAATTCATCAGAAGCTGGTTATCTTTTCGGTCTTACAGAGGATGGAAAGCTCCTGAAAGACGAGTCAGAAATTGTAGGTTATGAGGGAAAAACACCAATTTTTGAAATTTTTTATAAAAAATATCCATTATCAAAAGAAGAGGAGAAGCAATTTAAGTCTTTATCAGGGCTTATTAAGAAAAAACAGTATCTAGAAAATGTGTCATCACCATTTCCTGGCCTAAGCCAAGACACTTCTTTAGCAGTTCGTAAAGCCGACATTATAATATATGGTCCTGGCACTCAATACAGCAGTTTGTACCCAACTTATTGGACAAAAGGATTAACTGAAGAGATCTCAAAATCTTCAGCACAAAAGTTTTTTATAACAAATATTGACCATGACAATGAGACTCCAGAATTCACTGCTGCAGATCAAATTAAGCAGGCAAGGTTTTATTTAAACCAAAAGGGAAAACTAAATTTTAAGATACCTGAACTTTTTGATGTAATTATTTCAAATTCTCCATCAAAACAAGATTCTAGGTACATAAGATTGAATATGAGCGAATTATATCAACTAGATCTTAAGGAAATCCTAGCTGAAGATTTTGAATCTATTGACTCAGGAAAACATGATAATTTAAAAATTTCATCATTAATAATGGGTGCAAATAGCTCAAAATGGAGATCAGATTCTTGAGAAAAATTATTATTCCATGTGCTGGAAAATCATCAAGAATGAAATCATCAGTACCGAAGCAACTACTTAAAATTAAAGGGAGAGCAGCTATAAATTACCTTTTAGAAGAGGTTGATAAGTATTTTGAAACAATAATTATACCGATACCTAATGACAAATCTTCAAAAGAGTTATTTAAAAAAAATATTGAGGATCATTTTTTATCAAAGATTAATTTTATTGAAAGTGAGGCAGGTTCAGGAGATGGACAAGCAGTTTTAGACGGATTAAGTAGTGTTAAAGCAAAGGGCAATTTGATATTTGTTTGCTGGGGGGATACCTTTATCATTGATTCACCACTAGCGTTTGAAAAGCATTTAAATATTTCTGATGATGCTGATATTTTTGTACCTGTGATATTTGATAAAAAACCATATGTGAAATATATGCTTAAAGAAAATTCTGAATTTATTGAGAATATTTATCTCTCAATTGATGAAAATAAAGAGATCAATTGGGAGGAAGGATTAGCAGACCAGAGTATATTTATTATTAAAGATTCCATAATCCAACAATTGCAAGACTATAAAAATGACTTAAATGGGAGTCCACTTAATTTCTTGAGATTTATGAATTTATTTTCAAAAAGCTTGAAGATAAAAGCATTAAAAATGCCAAAAAGAATTTCAAAATCTTACAATATCGCATCAGAATTTCTTGATATAAAGAGTTTTATCTAAATTTTGAAATTAAAGAACCTATTATGTAACCCGGTGCTTTAATAATATCCAACATTAGCCCAATAGTGCCAATAAATAACCATCTAACAGGAAGAAGGTAATTTAATTTAACTTTGTTGCTTACTGGTTTAAAAAGTCCCCTAACCAATACAGAGGAAACCAAAACTAAAACCACAAAAATTTTCGTGATATGTGGAATATAAAAAACGGTATCCTCTACCCAGTCAGCTACTATTGAATTCCAATTAAATACAGAAAGAAAGATAAAAAGAAAAACTGTGTATTTAAGAGTAATGAATGGAAGTCTATTTTCTACTTTCTTAGGAAAAAATCTCGATGCAATTAAAAAACTCAAAAAAATTACAAGTAGTGATAAAAAGTATTTTTTAGTTACATCTGCAATATAAAGCGGATTCTCATCCCAGCCTTCAAGAAAAAAATTCCATCTTGGTATGACTAATGCAGATAAGATTATAAAAATTGATAAATATAGGTCTTTTGCATCCTTTTGAACATTTACAATTGCAGTATAAAAGCTATAAATAAAGTATTTTTTTGCAGCATCTAAGAATGAATTTGGAAATTCTCCATACTCTATTTCAATTTCATTTCCTATAGATGTTTTCAAAAGAGTTTTTTGTCTCTCCCTCCACTCAATATCATATGACGACCTTACATTTTCGATGAAAAGCATTTTTTTGCTGAATTTACTTCGCTTAAATATAGTTCCAGGAACTGTTTCATGTGACGCGTCACCATATGAAAGAATTCTTAGTATTTTTTGAAATTTATTTTTTGAGAAGAACTTTGTATTTCCAAAAATCAAATCTGAGTTATCTCCTTCCAGTTGTGCTATATATTTTTCTATCCATGTATCATTTGGAATTGTTTTAGTATCAAGCAAACCAATAAACTTTTGTGTTGCAAGAGACATTCCAATATTTGTACTTTTTCCTGCAAAAGAGCCATCAATTTTTTTGTAAATAAGATTAATCAGCTTAAATTTTTGATTTTGTAGAAAGTTTTTTATCGAATTATCAGTACTGGAATCAACAATAATAATTTCCTTTGGCAATACAGTTTGATTTTTTATTGCGTTAATAGTTTTTTGAAAAACTTCAATGTCATCATTTCTAGATGGAATTACTATACTTATCATGTAAAATCTACCATTAATGCAGAGTAATAGTATAGCAATAATCCCTGCAAGGGGAGGCTCTAAGGGGCTTGAGAAAAAGAATTTAAGAGAATTCTTAGGTCATCCTTTAATTGCATGGCCAATCGAGGCAGCTAAGAGATCCAAAAAACTTTCAAAAATAGTTGTTTCTACAGATGATAAAGACATAAGAGAAGTCGCTTTAAAATATGGAGCAGAAGTGCCCTTTTTACGAACTAGTAATGTTTCAGGTGACTTAACAACCACCGAGGAGACGTTAAAGTATTCTTTACTAGAGTCCGAAAAAATATTTAAACAAAGCTTCGATATATGTGTTTTTTTAACATGTACAGATTTATTTAGAAGAGATGGGTGGATAGATCATGCTATAGATGCACTTGAAGAAAATAATGAATTAGAGAGTGTATTTGTTGCTAATGAAACTCACAAAAACTTTTGGGAGGTAATTGATAATAATCCAATACGTCTTAAAGAGTGGATGAGTGTTTATGAGAGTAGACAAGTTAGAAGAAAATCATACAGGGAAGATACTGGGTTAGCTTGTGCATCTCGTTCAATCCTTTGGAGGAATGGCCGTAGAATTGGTGACAATGTTCAGCTGATAACAGATAATAGAAGCTTTTCAGCATTAGACATACATAATGATTTTGATTTATTTTTAGCTAATAAGGCAGCCGAATGGATCAAAGAGAATGATTTTGAAAATTTACCTCCGGTACCAGAGAAAATATGATGAAAAAAGCTTCCATAATAATTAGAACGAAGAATGAAGAAAAATGGATCTCTATTTGTTTGAATGCAATTTTCAAACAAGAGTACAAAAATTTTGAGGTGATTATTGTAGATAACTGTTCTACAGACAAGACTGTTGAAAAAGCAAAAGAATGGAATGTAAAAGTAGTTACGCTCAAAGAATTTAAACCAGGAAACGCAATAAATTTTGGAATTGAAAACTCTTCAGGAGATTATCTGATATGTTTGTCTGCTCACTGTATTCCTAAAGAGAAAGATTGGCTTAAAAATTTAGTAGGTGATTTAGAAGATGAAAAAATTGCGGGTGTTTATGGAAAGCAAGTGCCCACAAGCTCATCACACTATCTTGATAAAAGGGATTTATTTCTGACATTTGGAAACGATAAGAGAGTTCAGGAAAAGGATTCTTTTTTTCACAATGCCAACTCAGCATTTACAAGAAAAACCTGGGAGAAATTTCGTTTTGATGATGAAGTGACTAATATTGAAGATAGAATTTGGGGAAAAGAAGTTATAAAGAATAAACTTAAGATTGTATATGAGCCGGATGCAGTGGTTTTCCATCATCATGGCATACATCAGGAAGCAGATAAAAAAAGAGCTAAAAAAATTGTTCAAATAATGGAGGCAGACGAATTTAAGAGTGAAAATCTTTGTGAATATAAAGGAAAAACAAAAGACATACTTATTATTTTCGATAGAGAAAAATATGACGACTTTCGTCTTGGTCTTTTGCGAAAAGTTATAAGTGATGCAAAAAAAAGTTCGGTTTTTGAAGACATAGTATTTTGTGGAATTGATAAAAAGGCTTTGAAGCAAGCAGAAGAGTCTGGACTCGATATTTTTGATAGAAGTACAAAAGACTATGACACCTCCTTAAATGATGTATTAAAAGATTGTCTTTTAGATTTTGAAAATCAAAAATATATACCTAATTCTATTACTCTTTCTTCTGTTAACTACCCTTTTAGAGATCAGAGTAGTTTTAAAAATTTGGTAGATAGTTTTTACGAATCAGCATTTCTACCAACACTTTATAGCCATGAAGAAAAGAGAATATGTTTTACAAGAGGAGAGGAAAGCGAAATAGCAATAAACAATCAGCTATTGCCAAGAGAATTGGAGGAATCTTCAGTGATGATTTGTCCATTTGGTTTTGGGTGCACACTTAATGCCTCAGATTTAAGGAATGGGAACTTTTTACAAAAAAGAGTAAATCTTATCCCCCAACTTAATCAAGCTGATATGATTGAAATAAGCACTGAAGAAGAAATGAGTAAATTTAAGGTGAAATTTGAGTAAATTAAAGCTAGCTTTCATAGGTTTAGGGCGTGCAGCTCAACATTATGCTGAAGTCATTAAAGAAAATTTATCCGATGAATATATCTTTTCTGTAGGTGTAGATCAGTATGCAGAATCAAGGAGCAAATGGGAAAAAGAGAATTCAGTTAAGACCTTTGCTTCAATAGATGAGGTAAGTAAAGATGATGTTGATATTGCCATAATTACCACTCCATCAGGCAGTCATGCTGAAAACTCAAAGATACTTTTACAAAATGGAGTTAATGTTCTGTGTGAAAAACCTATAGGTCTCAACGTAGAGGATGTTGTTGCAAATATAGCACTTGCTAAAGAAAAAAATGTTCTTTACGGAGGTGTATTTCAAAACAGACTAAATAAACCAATTAAATATATTGAAAATCTCTTTTCACAAAATGATTTTGGAAAAATCATTTCAGCAAGTGTTAAATTGCAGTGGTGTAGGTTTCAAGATTATTACAATGATGAGTGGCATGGGAGATGGAAAACAGATGGCGGAGTAATTAGCCAGCAAGCAATACACCATATTGATGCTCTGTTTTATTTATTTGGTCCTCCGCAATTTTTATCTGGTTTCTCTGGAAATATCAATAATAAACTTGAAGCTGAGGATACTTTTGTTGCATCTGGAACACTTTTGAAGGGCGGATTTTTTACAATTGAAGCTACGACCGCTGTAAGACCTGAAGATTTTTCAGCATCATTGGAAGTGGTGACTGATAGATATCAAATTTCAGTTGGAGGCATTGCTTTAAATGAGCTAACAAGAGTTAAGCTTGATGGGGTTGAACTATCAAATGAACTTAAAGAGAACTCAGAAACTGTAAAAAATGGTTATGGTAACGGTCATTTTCATATGCTCAAAGAAATTAGTAAAAATTTTAATAATTCCGGAAAAATTATTTTTCCTACAAGTGCAGAATCAAGTTTAGATTCAATAAAATATATTCATGCTTTATATTCATCTGTGGAGAATAATTCAATAATTTCATTTTCTGATGATGTTAGATCAGCTAAACTAGGGCAAGATGTATAACAAGTTTCCTGGAAAAGATATAACTGAAGAGGATATAAAGTCCAAAATACCCTTAGTAGCTAATTTTTCAAAAGAACCTTTCGAAATATCAGGTGTTGTTTTTAATGGTAAAAAAATTCCTGTTATGGCAGGTCCAAACATGGTTGAGTCAGAAGAACTCATCATAGAAACTGCGAAGTCAGTAAAAGCTTCAGGTGCTAGTTTTCTAAGGGGTGGAGCTTTCAAACCTTTAAGTTTTCCATATAGAAATGAGAAATATACAGAAACAGGCTTAGATGGTCTTAAGTGGTTAAAGTCAGCTAGAGAGGAGGCTGAAATGCCTGTTATAACTGAAGTTATGGAAGAAAAACATTTAGATGCAGTATGCGATGCTACAGATATCCTGCAGATTGGATCTAGAAACATGCAAAATTATCCTTTAATAGTAGAATCAGCAAAGACAGGTTTCCCTATCATGCTTAAACGACATTATGGTGCCTCATTAAGAGATTGGTTGGGAGCAGCTGAGTACGCTCTTAAGGAAGGCTGTACAAAATTAATTTTATGTGAGAGAGGAATGTCAATTCCACATACTCATAGAGCAACTTCTAGATTTTCATTGGATTTGCAAGTTGTTCCAGCAACGCAAGAAATAACAAATATTCCAGTTGCTACTGACCCCTCCCATGCAACCTTCTGGCGTGATTGGGTTGAACCAATGACACTTGCATCAATTGCATCTGGAGCCGATTCAATAATGTTAGAGGTTCATCCAGATCCAGAAAATTCTGCAGTTGATCCTTTGCAACCAATCAACTTCGATACGTTTGATTCTCTCATGAAAAAAATGGATAACGTTGCAAAAGCAGTTTCTAAACAAGTAATTTGAAGATGAAAAGGGCGGTAATAATAGGGAAAGATGTTTCAAAGGGTGCTCGTTCTCCTATTTTATGGAATGCTGCTTTTAATGGACTCGATATTGATGCAGAAATGACAACTGTTGATATAGAGCATGAAAGTGATGCAATAGAATTCTTAGATTCAGAAACATCAAAACCTGATTTTATTGGTGGAGCGGTAGCAGCACCACTTAAAGAAGTTGTTGCTGATTATTTTGCAAAGAATAGTGGAGGTTTTATTGAGCCAAAAAATTGTTTCTTTAATTCTGAAGGCAGGTTTACAGCAGCTAATACTGATACCTTAGCTTTACTCGAATCAATTAGTTCTGTAAAAAAAGATTTAGATATTCAAAGGGTATGCATTTTTGGAACTGGAGGAGTTTCAAAATCATTGTGCTATCAACTTTCTAATCTAAATAAAAATTTTGATGTAGATGTTTATGGAAGAAATCAGGAAATTTCTAGTTTATTTACAGATTTTGGGATGAATTTTAAAGATTACAGTTCACTTAATCTTGATATAGAAAACTATGATGTTCTTATAAATTGCACCTCTATAGGTAAAGATGGAAATAATGAAGATTCTATTCTTTCAACTAGTCAATTAAGTTTAATTAACAAAGAAGCTCTGTTATTCGATGTTAATTATATAAACAGTCCTTCAAAACTATTAAGAGATGCAAGCTCTCTTTCTCTAAATTGTATTGACGGCTCACGAATGAATCTTATGCAAGCAGTCATAGGTTTTTGTTTAGCAAATGATCTGGTAGGAAAAGAAGATGTTGTTCATCAACACATGCTTGAAGCAATTAAAGAGATTTAACTTTAAAGTCTGTTTTCCAGATGTTATCTAAAATAGGCACAGAAAAGGAAAAATATATGATGTTCCTTTTATCTCCTTTAAATTTCTTAACGCTATGATAAGCATCGTTTGAGTTTATAAATAAAACAGTTCTTCCCGCCTTAGGTTTAATACTCATTAAAAGTTTGGAATTGTTAATATCTTCTTTATCTGGATATCTTTTTTGATTTTCAAGGTTTGAAAGACCTTCGGAGCTCCAAAACTCTGTTTCTCCATCACTATCATTTTTTGTTGTATTTAAATAAATGATTCCAGCCATGATTTTAAATCTGCTATCAGTATGCATTCCAACTTCATAACCCATTGCAGATTGTGCAACATCAATAGTAGGAGCTACGTTTCCAAAAATAGATAAACTTAATCTCTCAAATAAGTCTCCAAAAAAGGGAATTCTAAACAAAACAAAGCGAAGCTTATTAAGCGCCCACAAGATAGAGAATTTTTTAGCAAACCTTAAAGAGTCATAGGAATTTTGATTGAATTTTGGAATTTTAATTTTTAATCCTTTTTTATTGAATGCTTCAGTCGAATTTTCAATACATTTTTTAAAGAATTCCTCAGACTTAATATATTCACAAATTTTGTTGATAGATTTTGAAGATTTAACAATTTCCTCATATCTAGATCCTCTAGAAGATAGATTTTTTCGTGTTTCTTCAAAACTAAGAAAATCAACCTCAGATGATTTTTTTATAAACTCTTCAAAATCAGTATTTGCTTCTCTAATAAATTCTTCATTAAAAAAGTCCTCTAAAACTACTACGCTTGGTGTGCCTTGTTTTTGTATGGGAAATTGAATATTTTTTCTACTATCTTTACCTAACATTTCGATTTAATTGCTTTTCTTAAATTCTTTATATTGATTTTTAAACTTGTCGTATTCAGATTTACTAAACCTATTAAATAAATCAATAAATGAAATTTTTATTTTTTTGTTAAGATCAAAAACTACCCCTGATTTTTCTGTAAATACCTCAATTTCATTACTTAAAGCTAATTTATTAACAAAATCCTCACTTCCATTTGGACAATTTATAACGGTAATATTCTCATTAAGTAATTCTAGTATTCTCTCATCTTCTCTGGGGTGGGGGATGTATAGATCAGGGCATAGTTTATTTATTTTCAAAGCTGCTTCATTTATTTTCTTCTCTATGATTTTTGGTTTATTCAAAAGATCTTCTCTATGACTAAAAACCCAATTGCTACTTACTCCAAAGAATATCTTTGTAATCTTTTTCGTAATTTTTTTCTTCTTAAGAAAAGTAGTCGATTTTATAGGATGATTAAAAATTTTTGGATCGAAAAACGAATAGTGTTTATCACTTTTCTCTAAGAGTTTTCCAAATGGTAATGGAAAGCCGCAAATTTTATTCAAAAAATAAAACCTTTTTTGATTTTCAAAAGAGAAAATCTTGGAATAATATTTATCATTTTCATCAATATTTCTTTGACCCTCATCAAAGGTAATAAATTTATCGAAATGTAAAAATTTATAAAGTAGCTGGAATTTAAAATCATCAACATTGCAACCAACTAGAAAATCATATCTCTTCTTTTTGAAAATAGTATTTAATGAAAAATTTTCTGGATAAACTATTTCAATTTCACAATTTTTCTTTTCACTTTTAAATAAATCATCTGCTATTAGATCAATCTTCCACTTATAGTATTTTTTTTGAATGTAACAGAGGGCTCTCATTATTTTTTACTTTTACTTATGTCTTCATAGTTATATTTTTCGCTAATTCTTCCATTACTTATTTCATAAATTTCATCACAGTGCTGTAGTGTTGTAAGCCTATGGGCTATTACTACCATAGTAACTTTACCTTTTAGCTTTCTTATTTCATCAATTATTTCCTTTTCTGTATTATTATCCAAAGCACTAGTTGCCTCATCCATAATAAGAACTTCTCTTTTATTGTAGAGTGCTCGAGCTATAGCAATTCTTTGTTTTTGACCTCCAGAAAGCTTTACTCCTCTTTCTCCAATATTTGTATTAATTCCTTCAGGGAGATTATTGATAACCTCTTTAAGTCTTGATCTCAACACTACATCTTCTAATAAAACATCATCAATAACTTCATCCCTACCAGTTAAAGTTATATTATTTTTTACCGAGTCGTTAATTATGAAAATATCTTGTGGAATATATGCCACTAAATTTCTAAATTCTTTATTATTTTTTACAATTTTGTTGTTTAAATGAATCTCGCCTTTACTTGGCTCTAGTAGACCCAACATCACGTCAACAAGAGTTGTTTTTCCTGATCCAGATTGCCCAAAAAGACCTATCGATTTATTTTTATCAACCTGCAATGAAATACCATTTAATTGATGCTCTTTATCATTTTTATATGAGAAAAATACATTTTTCAATAGCATGGAGGTGAAGCCATCTTTTAAGATATTTGCTTTATAATCATCTTCTTCAAGGTCTTGTTTTGTAGTCATGTCTTCAAAAAGAAGGGTAGTAGGATAGTAGCCTATTCTAAGAACATTTACAGAAGCAAGCATTTGGTTAAGAGTAGGCATTAACCTAATTGCAGCAAAGAGAAATACTCCAAGTGTGGGTATTAAAGTCTGAAAATCGTTTTGTAGTGGAGTAAAGAACACAACTGCCAAAGTAAAAGCAATTACAAATATCAACTCAATAATGTGTTTTGGCTGTGTTCTTATTAGATCAGCATAAATATTATTTTTTGCATAAATGTCTACATTTTCCTTAAGAATATCTTCAAAAAAGTTTTGCTTTCCAAGAATCTTTATTTCTTTAAGACCTTGGATTGATTCATTTACTGTTTTTGTGACTTGCACACTAGAGTCAGTAATAGCTCTACTTTGGCTGTCTAAAAGTTTTTTAAAAAAGATGTCATATATTAAAAGAAGAACTATCATCATACCGCCGACATAAATTAAAAGTGGGCCTTCAACAATAGCTAAAACAATTACTATCGAAAGAAAAATAAGACCATCTGAAAGAAGTCTTAAAAATCCTTGTAAAACTTTAATGAATTGCATACTCATTGTTTGAATCATCTGAATGTATCTGGCACTATTTCCTTCTATATACTTTCTGTAATGCATATTAAGGTATTTGTGTAGTAGAGATGTCTTAATTTTTGCTTGTCTATTGTAGGTTATTCTTAAAATGGCCCAGTTCACCAAGATTGAAGCAAGAGCTTTAATAATAAATAGTGAAACAAGGGTAATGCCTAAGAATGTAATAATTTCCGATTTCGAAATAAGGTTTATGCTCTCAAAAAACCATCCATAACTAGATTGAAAATCCTGAAAATTCACTAGTATTTGTATAAATGGAAATAAAATCGCAAGGCTCAACGCATCAAAAAATGAAGTAAGTAAAAACAGTACAAGCAGTAATGGAAGTCTTTTTTTATCTTCATAAAGTAATGAGTAAATACGTATTAAATATTCTTTCATTTGAATAATTCTAATTTAATTAATCTTCTTAGTACTTTAGTAAAAAAGTTTGATTTAGAGCTATAAAGTTTCGAATCTAAAATTCTATTAGATTCAGGCAATACCAGTTGTTTAATATCTGAGAAATTTTCAGAAAAGTATATATTTTTATTTTGATTTTCCCATTCTGTTCCAGCCCTTTCTCCTCGCCAAGAAATTTTTTGATAAATGCCGCTGGGACCTGGTAACAATGCTTTACTAATTACAAAATTTTGCATAATTTTGTATTGAAAAGAATCTTTTGAATAATAAAGCACCTCAGAATTCATATTTAATTCATCTAGATATTTACTATTTGCTAGACAAGATATTGGATTAATATGTGGGGAAAAATCAAAAATATTTTTTGAACATGCTTCAAAAAAATTAAGAATATTTTTATAGCTACCACCAAAATAAAAGTCCGCAATTTGATACATATAATTTTCAAAAAATATTCCAGGAACTATTATTTTTTTTGGGTTTTCTAATATAAATTCCTTTAATTTTTGTATATTAATTTCCTGATCAGTTCTTACTCTTATAACAAAATCAATATTCTCTAATTTCAATAATCCCAACTTACATCCTGTGTACTGATTTAAATTATTATTTACATTCATAATGGAACTCATCTCTTTACTCCATGAAGATGGCACTTTTAATTTTGGCAGCTCTGGAACATCGCTTTTGGAAAATTGATAGATTTGAACATTATTTTTAGACTTTATATATTCTGATAATTTTTTGGAAATCTTTTCATCCTTCCAAGTAGAAATAATTATTTTCTCGAACAAATTTCCATAGTTTTCAATGTTAGAAATTATTGTTTCATCACATTGGTGTCTAATGATTTCGTCTTCGCTTGTTTCTGCCTTTTTTTTATACGAACTTACACCTCTACCTATTGATAATAGAGGGCCTTGGATAATTAGACCAAATTTCACGATAGTCGAATATTATATGTTAAGTTCTAATTAAATTGTATTAATCAGAAAGTTCAATATAATTACCAAATTCTATGAAAAACCAAGATATATTAGTTATTTTCGACCTTGATGGCGTTCTAATGGAGTCTAAAATGCTTCATTTTGAAGCACTTAATAAATCATTAGCTAAATTTAATATATCTATCACTTATGAGGAGCATCTTGAAAAATATGATGGACTCCCAACCAAAAGAAAGCTTGAGATCCTTAATGAAGAAAAAGGCTTAGATAAAAAGTTTTTTAAAGAAATATGGGAAGAGAAGCAATCAAGAACTATTGAAGTACTTGATGAGATTGATATAAGAATTGAGGGCATTACAGAGCTCGTTAAGGAAGTTTCGAAGGATTATATGGTAATGGTCGCAAGCAATAGTATTCGATCAACAGTAGAAAAAATGCTCCAGAAAATTGATGTAATAAATGAAGTCGACTATTTTGTAAGTAATGATGACGTAAAATTCCCAAAACCTTATCCTGAGATGTATTGGCAGTGCATGCTAAAGGCAGGAGTTACACCCAAACAAACAATAATAATAGAGGATTCCTTTGTTGGAAGAAAAGGAGCATTAGATTCTGGAGCAAATCTATTTGCCGTCAAAAACCCTAGAGATCTTGTCGAGAAGAATCTACCAAATTATCTTAAAAAGTTTGATAATAGCAGCATGAACCAAATTTGGACTGATCCTAATATAAATGTTCTTATTCCATGTGCTGGTGCTGGCTCAAGGTTTGCACAAGCAGGATATACATTTCCTAAACCGCTAATTGAAGTCTTTGGTAAACCAATGATACAAACTGTTGTTGAGTCGTTAGCTATAGAGGGTAGATTCATATTCATTATTCAGAAAGAACATAATGAAAAATATAATATGAAATCATTTTTGAAAGCCATAAGACCTAATTGTGAGGTAATTGAAATAAGCGGAGTTACTGAGGGTGCAGCTTGCACAACACTATTAGCTAAAGAATTTATAAACAATGACAATCCATTAGTTATAGCTAATTCTGATCAGTATATAAAATGGAATGCTTCAAACACCATGTATAACATGTCTGAAAGCAAAGTAGACGGAGGAATCTTAACTTTTAAGGCAACTCATCCAAAATGGTCTTATGCAAAATCAGGTGACGACGGATTTGTAACTGAAGTTGCAGAAAAGCAAGTGATTTCTGAAGATGCAACTGTTGGGGTTTATTATTGGGGTAAAGGATCTGATTATGTGAAATATGCTGAAGATATGATACAAAAGGACATACGTGTAAATAACGAATTCTATGTTTGCCCTGTCTTTAATCAAGCTATTGAAGATAAGAAAAAGATAAAAGTTTATGATGTTGAAGAAATGTGGGGCTTAGGTACACCTGAAGATTTAGATTTTTATCATAATCACTTTAAAAATTGAAATTCATAGCTCATCGGGGTCTATTTCAAGGACCTGACAAAGATAAAGAAAATAATCCTGATCAAATCTATGAGGCTTTAGGAAAAGGTTTCGATGTTGAAATTGATCTTAGATGTGATGAGAATGATAACCTTTTCTTGGGACATGATTATAATCAATATCCAATATCAAAAGACTTTTTACTTGATAACATCGATATGTTCTGGATTCATTGCAAAGATTTAGAGGCGCTAAACCATATCAACTTAATTCAAGATGCAAATTATTTCTGGCATCAAGAAGATGACTACACACTAACTTCTAAGAATTTTGTATGGGTTTATCCTGGAAAAAAACTTATGAAAAACTCGATTTTGGTGATGCCTGAATGGGATATGGAAGTTTCAAAAATAAAATTAGATAAAGAAATTTTTGGTGTTTGTAGTGATTATGTTTTGGAATTAAGAGAATCTAATTCTTAGAATCCTCTATTTCGTGAATTATTTCTAATACTCCTTGGCCAATATCTATAAATTTTTTAGGAACAAGTTTCTTTGATTCTTTAGGTTGAAAGCTATATGGGCTAATTTTGTAATGAGAAACAACATTTGATTCTTTTGATAAATTAATCTTTTCTTCAAGTTGTAGTACCTCAAAGATTAATTTAAATAAATCCAAGGTGCTTATAACTTGATGGCCTGTAATATTCACAGCAATATTTTTTTCATCGCTCTCTAAAAGACTTGCCGTCATAATTGCAGCATCTTTAACATGAATATACTCTCTCTTTTCCTCACCATTTCCTGAAAAATCTATTTGTTTATTTTTTATAATTTCTGATATGTATTTTTTTAAACCATTCCATTCTTGCGCTCTAGGACCATATAAAGAGCCATACCTAACATGAATATAGTCGAGGTTAAACTCGTTTTGATATTCCTCAATCAGTAATTCACAGGCCTGTTTTGATTTCCCATAAAAGGAACCATATTTGCTGAACACATAGACAGATGAAGCAAAAATAAATTTTTCAATTTTATTTTTTCTACATCCTTCAAGAAGATTTGCTGTTCCAATAATATTTGTTTCGATAGTTTCAAGCGGTTTTTCTTTTGACTCTCCAATATCTGCGATACCAGCAAAATGAATGACAAAGTTAAACCCTTCTAGACTTTTAATTACATGTTCTCTGTCAAGTAAGTCGCTTTCTATAAATTTCTGATTGTCATTTATCCAAGTTGATTTTTTCTGATCGAATATAGTTACTTCATAACCTTTCTCAGTAAGTTCATCTGCAACATGGCTTCCTAAGAAACCTGAGCCACCTACAACTAATACTTTTTTTGCCATTTTATTTATACCCTAAATAATAACTATCATTGACCATAAGCTTTTCTACATCTTCCAAATCTTTAGGCGTATCAACACCTATTGTTTTAGATTCACATAAAAGCATTTTAATTGGAACACTATGTTCAATGAATCTTAACATATCGATACTTTCTGCTCGTTCTAAAGGACCCTCAGCCATATTGGCATATTCATAAAGAAGAGACTTCTTAAAAGCTACAACTCCTATATGTTTAAAAAACATCTCACTATGACCTTTAAGAGATCCTGGTATTGCAGCTCTAGAAAAGAATGCAGCATAATTATTTAGATCAACTACTACTTTTGGATTATTTAAATCTTCGGCTTGTTCTTCTGAGATTTCATCCATAAGAGTAACTGTTCTGTCAGTATTATTCGAAATATAATTTGCAAGTATTTTTAAAATCTCTGGAGAAAATAAAGGCTCATCTCCTTGATAAAGTACAACATTTTCAAAAGAATCATCAATTTTTGTAATTGCTTCAGCTATTCTTTCGGTACATCTTGTATGAGTATCTTTGGTATCTATAGATTTGCAACCAATTGATTTACTAAAATCATGAATTTCTTGATCTGGAGTAGCTATGTATATATCGGAAAAGCATTCTGCTAACTTTGCTCTCATAAAGCAATGATGCAGCATTTCAATACCACAAATCTTTTCTAAAGCTTTCCCAGGGAATCTTGAAGAGCCCATCCTAGCAGGTATTATGCAGATTGTATTATTCATAAATTCTGAACATTATACTCCAGTTGTAATAAACCTAAGCTATAAAAAATTCTCTACTCGAGGAATATTCTCATCAACTATCATGTGTTTATTGTGTTCATTTTTGACAAAAAGAAACTTCATATCAAAGTGATTAGCACATTCAAGATCTGATTTTGAATCACCGATGAATAGACAGTTATTTAAATTTATATCTTTTGCTTCGATAAAATCTTCAACACACTCAATTTTTGTTTTTGGTGAGCCATAAACTTTTTTGAAGAATTTACCTATTTCAATTTTTTCAATAATTCTTTCAATTTCATCCTGTGGTGTAGCAGTAATCAATATCGATTTATCTAACTCACTCAATATTTCAAGCACCCCCTCAACCCAATCTGAGTTGATCACACCATCGAATACTAATTCCGAAAATCTATTAAGATATGCTTGAACATTACCTTCTTTTGTATCTATTCCTAAATATTCCATGTAATACGGAATTTTTTTAAATCTTGATAACCCCTGATTATTAATGTGATGATTGAGAATATACTCTTTTTGTTCTTTTGTAATATCTTCAAATAAATTGAAGAAAGCATCATTTTTTACTTGATTTGATTTTTTAATTACTCCATCAAAGTCCCAAAAGATGATTTTTGATCTAAAAATTAATTCTTTAATATCACTCATCCAATAAATTAATTAAATTTTTGCAAGCCTTTCGTTCCATTTGGTCTCGAACATATTCTGTTGACGATGCTACATGTGGTGTTGCAATTAGATTTTTACAGTCTAATAGCTTTCCCTCATAAGGTTCAGTTGTAAATACGTCTAAAGCTGCACCTTTAATAAGATTGGAGTTTAAAGCTTCGTATAAATCTTCCTCGTTAATCAATCCACCTCTGCTAACATTTATCAAATATGAGTTTTTACTCATAACTAAGAATTCTTTTTTAGAAATCATATTTTTATTTTCCTCATTCATAGGCACATGTAGGGAAACAATATCAGAATTGCTAAGACACTCTTTAAATCCACATATAGATATACTCTCATGTTTCCAGTCTGGGTCAGTACTTAAATCAAGTATGTCAAAAACTTTTATTTTTTTGACTCCTGCAGATAATAAAAATTTACTAACATTTTTTGCAACTCTTCCACCTCCAATTAATGAAATAGTTGCTTCATTTAGGGATTTACCTAATGTTCTCTCCCAATTTCCTTGATTTAAATTTAGTTGATGCGAAGAAATTTCTCTCAACAAATTTAATATAAATGCTAGTGTAAGTTCAGCAACTCCTTTTGCTGGCTCTTCAGGAGTATTAAAAACTTTTATATTATTTTTTGCTGCAAAATCTAAATCGATATTATCTATCCCAATGCCAACTCTTGATATACCTTTTAAATTTACTAATTTGCTTAGTAATTCTTCATCATATTTTTCAGTTCCAGCAATAATATAATCTGCTTTGTGAACTTGTTCATAAACCTCTTCATTCTTAATTTTTCTTCCAAGAGAATTTATTGTCACATCAAATGATTTTTCGAGAAAAGCCAGGTTGTCTTTATTAAATGGAAGGGTAGTTATATGAACTTTGAGTTTAGTCATTTAAACAATACATTATATTAAGTTTCCCATTATAACTATTTATAAGCTTGCCGATTGGTAAATTAATAACCTCTTCAGATTTGTTTTTAATTTTATTTATAAGATCATATTTATTCTTACCTTTAGCTATAAAAAGAATCTCATTAGTTCTCTTAATATATTTTTCTGAAAGTGTAATCCTATATTCAAAACTATCACCAATTTTTACAGAAATTATTTTCAAATTATTACTTTCATCATTTTCAATAACTTCGGTTGAGGGAAATATTGATGCATAGTGACCATCATCACCCAATCCAAGTAAAGCAATATCTGGATGTTTGATCTTGTCCAAAGCATCGGAGATCTTGTTTAACGAAATATTTTTATGGTTACTAATTGGAAAATCACATAACTTAAAAATATTAGAATTTGTTAAAGAAGATATTGTAAGAAAATTACTTCTCTCCTTATCACTCGTTATTCTTTCATCGCTTAAAATCAACTGGTTAAATATTTTTTCATTAAAAAATTTTTTGAATAAAAAAATAGGCGTTGAACCTCCAGGAACTATTAGATTAGCATCTGAGCTAAAACGACTAAGATGTTTGCAAATAGCATTCTGCCAGGTTTCTAAGGTATCAAACTTATGAATATTTTGATTCATAAATACTAATAAGGTTCTCTAAATTATTTTTTATAGAAAGATTTTCAATTTTTTGAATTATCTTATCTTTAAGAGCTTTATATTCATCAATTGAGTTAGAGGGTCTTGGTAGTTTTAATTTTTTATAAAGTTTTTGGTAACTTTTGTCATTTGCAATATCTAGTCTTTTGCAAATTTCAGACATAAAAAAGTTTGGATCTTTAGTTAATTTTTCAAAGGGAATTACTAGTAAATTTTTCTCATTGAAGATTTTTTTGCTCTCAATTTTTTCTGAGAGTGACTCAAGTTCAATATACATGATTGCAGCCTTTTCTATTAAAGAGACGTTGGCAAATAAATCTTGATTATCTTGAGAAACAAACCATGGAATCTGTTTCTTACCCAAATAAAAATTCATTTCTCTTGGATCCTCGCCTACTTTTTCGAAGTATTCAGCCCAATCGAGGATATTATAAACAGGATTTCTTACACACCTCAGAAAAAGTAGCCTTTCATTAAAACTTTCTACTAGTGGCTCACTAATTTGAAAGACATTATGAGTATTAATAAGCTGAATAGGTTTTTTAATTTCAATTTCTTTTGATATGTCAGAGGTATCATCTTTAAATATTCTTAATAAATAGTTGAGTGATTTTGGATTTTTAAAAATCCCAGAGTCATCTTTTGGTCTGATATTAATCTCTCTCCCAAGAAAATTATTATAAGTTGTAAGATCTGAATACATATTTAGAAGAATTTTTGTTGTATTTAAATCAATCTTCCCAAGAAAATTCAGAACAGATACCCATTCTGAGTGGTAGTCAAACTTTACTTTATCTACATTATCTAGAGCGCCTACAAGAGGAGTAAGCAATGACTTTCCACATCTCCACATACCATCAATAAATATAGTTCTATTTTGATATGTATTTTTTCTATGAAGTTCACTCATTAATTATTTTTTCAAATTTCTCAAACCAAAATTTTTCATCACCAGGTTGTATTGTTTTATCATGTCTTTCATCAGTCCAATCCTTTTGTTTAATTCCCTTAACCTTTTCTAAAATCTTTTTTATGCTTAGTCTTTGAAATTTCCCTATAAGCTTTGAAATTTCGTTCCCAATAATAAATCTAAAATACATCTTGGTCTTCGATAGTTTTGAAAGCAAAATCTTTTTATTGCTTAGTTTTTTAATATTTTCAGCATATTCCAAGCATCTTTTTCCATCAAATTTTCCGTACCATTTTTCACAAAATTCATTAGCTAATAAAGAGCCTTCATCAGTACATTTATTTCTATCATCTTCGATTTTACTTATAGATCTGAGCGCTTCATCAGCATTTTTCACTGGAAATAATGGTAATTTTAAATCTTTCTCAGAAAACAAGATCTTACTTCTTTCAGTTTGCATTTCTATTGATGGAACTCTTTTAATCATTGCTTCAAAAGTTGATGTGCATACGTTATGAGCCATATGTATATCAGCCAAGTTCAATAAATCATTTATTGTTCCTGATTTCATTATAGTGATATTTTTGAGATTCTTTTCTTCAACAAGATCGACCCAAAATTTTGGAACTTCATTAGGATGTGGCTTTAAAACAACATGATATTGTGGAAAATTTATAGCAACTCCTTCGATAATTTTTACTGTCATTTCTCTTAACTCTCTGTATATAGCGGCCTCAAGAAAGACGTCAGGAGGGTTCGAATTTCTTGTATTCACATTCTCTTGAACTTTATGAAGGTCTTTATCTGATAAATCAGCACTTGAACCGGCAGTTGCTATTGTGATAATTTTTTTATCTGATGGTATTTTGAATTCATTTAATAGCTCTTTCTTATTTTTATTAACTGAATCAAACTTTGGGTGTAAAAAATCAATCCTTGGACAACCTATAAGTATTCTTTCTGGAGCTTTACCAGTAAACCCATTTTGTTCTTTTTCAAAAAATTCTCCTTGCCTTTCATAAAAAATTTCGTTCCAGTAAAAATATTGATCTGGAAAAATTTTTGGCTTTAAAAATCCGAATTCTTTCTGTTGTAAATTTCCCTCTACATCATTGACTGCTACCTTAATATCATTAATTTTCCAACTAGCGAAAATATGATTTTTATATATCGGTTTTGGTAAAACTATTATGTTTGGAGAGAATTCTTTAACAATTTTATCTTCGTGCCATGGTGCACAATATGCGACTTCATAACCATCTTTTTTAAGATAAAATCCTATAAGAGCTGAAGCAGCAAGATCTCTATGTTTGTGATCAACGATAAATAGTACTCTTTTCATTTATTCCCATTTAGCTAGAGGATATTTTTCATCTAACATTACTTTTCTTGCATTTATTAAACCATCCCCAACAAAATTTAATAAATTTGCTGTTGATACTGCATCTATGTCTTTATGTGCTAGACCCTCTTTGAGGTGGTGATAGTTCCCAGCACCACCGCTAAATATTAATGGTTTTTTATTATTTTGCGGAAGGAATTTCATAATTTCATAATCAAAATTCATCCCAGTACCATCTTTGTCCATGGAATGCAGGAGGAGCTCTCCAAAATTAAGTTTAAGGATTTTTTCCATAAATGCTGTATCTATTTTTGAAAATTCTTTTACTCCATTATTCGTATAAACATAATAATCATTCTCTTTTTTTCTAAAATCAATATGTCCAATTATTGCTTGAGCTCCATAAGTTTTACTTATTTCATCAACTAAAGATGGGTCATGAAACAGTGAGGTATTTAAGTTAATTTTATCTGCACCAGACTCAAAAAGTTTTTTGGCATATTCAAGTGTTCTTATGCCTCCTCCTAAACATACTGGAACAAAAATATTTCTAGTAATTTCTGATACATTCTCCAAAAATTTGTCGTGCTCTCTATTATCTCTAGAAACATCAATTATGATTAATTCATCTATGGACTCGGCAATTTTTAAAAAATTGTAGTTTTTTAATAACCAATTGAGATCACCAATCTTTTGTAGTCTGAAATTTCTACTTAAGTTAAAGAAGCCCTTATCATAATGTAGAGTAAATATAATTCTTTTTTTCAGCATTTTTTAAAAAAATTATCTAGTAGAATTAAGCCATTTTTCTGACTAATTTCTGGGTGAAATTGCGTACCAAAAATATTTTCTCTTTCAACTACGGATACAAATTTTTGTTTGTAGTCTGTAATACCTGCCTCATAGTCACCATTTGTACACTCCATTGCATATGAATGAACAAAATAAAAGTCTTTTTGCTTTAATCCATCAAAAAGTACACTTTTATTTGTTTGAACATTATTAAAACCTACATGTGGTAGTTTAATACCAACGTTTTCTTTTAGTTTTACAACCTTATTTTTAAAGAAGCCAATGCCTTTTGATCCACCATCCTCTTCTGTTGACGCACCCATTAACTGCATACCAACACAAATCCCAAGAATTTTTCTTTCCTTCTGAAGTGCAGCCTCTTTAATGCTCTCTACAAAACCACTTTTTTCTAATCTGTTATAAGCTTCTCTAGCAGACCCTACCCCTGGAAGAATTATATGAGAAAAATCATTTATTTTTTCTGGATCTGATACAAGCTGATATTTTATTTTTAAATTATCAAGAGCATTTTTTAGGGACCAAATGTTCCCCATTTTGTAATCAATTATTGCAGCAGAAGATGTTGTCATTTAATGGTAAATGTTGGTTGCCATCTTCCATTTACTTTATCAAATAAATCCTTATTTACCCATTTATCAATAACTTTATTAAAATCATCTTCGGTCATTTCATAATAGTCGAGATAAAGGTCTAAGAAATTCTCTGGATAATTATTATCATATAAATTCACAAGACTGATTGCTTGATCTCTCGTCATTGCACCTCTTCTTATTTCAATTCCAGCATCTTGAGTTGCTCTTCCAAATCCAAATTTCAGATACATTAAATAAGCATGTAAAGCATAGAGTGCCTGGTCATTCTGGGCAAAATTAGTAAAGGTTCCGGTATTTGTGTCTTCAGTTTCTTTCAGACCACAGTACTCTTTTGCAACAAGATAATTTCTGTATGAATCCCAAGCCTCATAATAAGACCAATGCGTAAGCTTAATTTTTTTGCAATCTTCCTCACTTGGGAATTTAAACCAGAATAATTTTGATTCATCAAGCTTAGCTTTTTCAAGTACTTTCTCATATCCTCCCTCAAGATAAACTTTTCTTTGATAACTAACATCATAAGTAGCTTGAAATTTCTTTTCTGTTGATCCACCATACTCAATTTCTCCGTCTTCAGCATAAAAAATAAGTCCAATATTGAACCTTTTGGCTATTTGTAGAACTGCAGTATGAATACAAATTAACCATCCATAATAAGGGAAGCCTTTTTCGATAAAGCCATATTTGTTCAATGCAGCCATTGCCTCTTCATCGGGACTTATATGTATATGTGAAAAACCTGAATTTACGAAGTTATAAACATTTTCTTGTCCTATTTTTGTTTCTAAGGGTGGTCTTACAGTTACACACAATGGTTCTACACCATAATCAGTCTTAAGTTTGTGAGCTATGTATGAACCATCTTTACCACCACTTACTGGAACTATGACTTTGTAATTATCTGAGGCATTAGTGTATTTTTTTAGATTTTTTTTAAGCTCTTCTTCTCTTTCTTTCCAATTAAATGTCTTTTTCTCATCAGACCATTGGCATGCATTACATCTACCTTCTTGATCGAAAGTAATTCGAGGTCTTGTAGACATATTTAGACATGAACTGCACCAAAAAACTTCTTTAGCCATAATAAATGCCACATTCTAACACTTTGTTAAGTTAAACATAAGAAATAATAGGGCCCTTATTTGAAGTTTTTAAAAAAAAACCTTTGGAATATAATTTTTATATGGTTATTAAAGTTCTAGCTTTTATTTATTTCAAAGTTTTTTGTAGTCTTTTTTGGTATTTTGCAAAATTTCGAAACAGATTTGAATCTGATCAGAACCATTGCAATGTTTGTTCAGGCAGTTTGGATGCCAAACAAATAGCAAGAATTGATTTAGCTGGTCATGTATCTTTATTAGATTCAAGTTTCTTGGGATCAGTATTTTACAGATTAAGGTTTCTATTCTTTTGGCCTTGGCTTAGGCAAAGTTTTTTAAAATATAAATATTTTATTACCAGTAAAAACGACTTCTTGAATTATAAAAAGTGTCAAAAATGTGGAAGTCTAAATCTTATATTAAAAAATAACAGATCAAATAGAGTGGGGGACGACGATATTCACTATTTCTCAAAAATCAAAGATTTGAATGAAAAACATAATAAATATATCTCTAGATTTTCTGATTTTATAATCAAAGAGTCCTCAAAAAACAATTTTCCAAATGAAAAAATTCTTGATGTAGGTTCTGGAACTGGAGAAATTCTTGATTTAATTAAAAAGAAAGGATTAGACGTAACAGGTGTAGAGCCTTCAGTTGGGCAATATAAGACTTCAAAGAAATTTTTTGATTTAGACATAAAAAATAAATTTTATGAAAAAAGTTTATTTAAGAAAGAATCTTTTTCTTTAATTTATAGTTTTCATAGCATAGAGCATTTTAGTGATTTCTCTTTATTTTTTGAGTCTGCAAATTATCACTTAATGCAAAATGGAGCACTTTATCTCTCAACACCCTTAGCAGAACTTGCAGAAAATTATGTTAAATCCAAAAAAAATGGTTTCTTTTCATCGAAAGATGAAATTATTTTTTGCTCTAGTCATGTTCAGCTGCTTTCAAGAAAGTTTATAGTTGAAAAAGCTAGTCAAAATGGTTTTTCTGTACATAAAGTTATGGAGAATGAGTCAAAAAAGATTTCCAAATGGGGAGAAAAGCCTTTTGGTTGTACTTTTAAATTTATAAAGGATTAATTTAAAGAAAATCCACCATCCACTATGAAATCTTGACCTGTTATATAGCTGGAATCATTTGAGGACAAGAACAGATATATTTGAACAAGATCTGAGGGCTTACACATTCTTTTCATCGGCGTTCTAGAAATATACTTCTCTTTGAAAGCTTCATCTTGTTGCAATTCTTTTCCTGCAATTTTCCCCTCTAAACCACCTGGACTAACAGTATTCACTCTAATATTATTTTTTCCGTAGAAAGATGCCATTTGCTTACAATGTTGATTAATTCCTGCCTTAATTACTGGGTAGGCAATATTTTCACTTAAATTTGTTCCTTCATACAGATTTTGCTTTTGCGGAATAGTTCCATATATTGAGCTTGTTAAAATAATACTTCCATTGGTATTTTTTCTTACCATTTGCTGTGCAAATAAATTAGAAATCCAAATATAACTTAAGAGATGAAGATCTAGATTTGTTTTAAAATTAGTTAAATTTGAGGTTTTAAATGTTAG
>JBJLJD010000007.1:0-35970 GCA_045563435.1 Gammaproteobacteria bacterium | reverse complement strand
TTAGTACATCAGGTTCTTACAAGCTATATGAGTTCTGAAAGACAAGGGTCAGTTTTATTAAAAAATCGTTCAGATGTAAGAGGCGGTGGGAAAAAACCTTATAAACAAAAAGGAACTGGGCGAGCAAGAGCTGGAACTATTAGAAGTCCTATTTGGGTTGGTGGTGGAGTTACTTTTGCAAATGTAAAAAACTATAAAAAGAAAACAAACAAAAAAATGGCAAAAAAAGCTCTTGCATCAATTCTGTCAAAATTCAAAACCGAAAAAAGATTAGATCTTATAAAGGATATTAAATTTAAGGAAGGTAAAACTAAAGAAGCTAAATTATTCTTTGAAAAAATGAAACTAGATTCAGCACTTTTAATTTCCGATGAATTTGATCAGAAATCCATTCTTGCCATGAGAAATTTGAAAAATTTCTCTTTTTTAGAAGTATCAGATTTAAATCCCTATGATCTTATTAAAGCCAAATATATTTTATTAACACACTCATCTGTACCAAAAATAAAGGAGCTATTAAATGTTAAGCGAAAAAACATATAAACAAATTCTTTCTCCTTTAATAAGTGAGAAATCTGCTATTCAAAAAAGTGTATCAAATACATATGTTTTTAAAGTGAATAAAGATGCTACAAAGACGGAGATTAAAAAAGCAACTGAAGAAATTTTTGGTGTAGTTGTGAAATCAATAAGGGTTTTAAATACTAAATTTAAAAATAAAAGAACAAGATTTGGCAAATATAAAACTAAAACCTTTAAAAAAGCTTATATAAAACTGGAGGAAGGGAAAGAAATAAATCTAGAAAACCCGTTTAAATAATGGCAATCATTAAGGCAAAACCTACATCACCAGGCAGAAGGTTCAGAGTAAATATCAAACAAGATCTTTACAAAGGAAGACCAGAAAAAGCTCTTGTAGAGTCAAAAAAAAGAACTTCTGGAAGAAATAACAATGGAAATATTACAGTGCGCCATAGGGGTGGAGGCCATAAAAGATTATATAGGATAATTGATTTTAAAAGAGACAAAATTGATGTTGAAGGTATTGTAAAAACAATCGAATATGATCCAAACAGATCAGCAAACATAGCTTTAGTTGAATATAAGGATGGAGATAAGTCTTACATAATTGCTCCTAAAAAATTAAAAGTTAAAGCAAAAATTTTATCTGGAGATAATGCCCCAATAAAAGATGGGAATTCACTGCCATTAGCAAAGATTCCACAAGGAACCGAAGTACATTGTATTGAAATGCGTCCAGGAAAAGGTGCTCAAATAGCTAGAGCTGCTGGTACTACTGCAAGATTAGTTGCAAAGGAAGGTAAGTATGCAACATTAAGACTAAGTTCTGGCGAAATGAGGAAAATACTTCTAAGTTGTCGAGCTACAGTAGGCGTAATATCAAATGAACAACATAATTTACAATCAATCGGTAAAGCAGGTGCGATGAGATGGAGAGGAATTAGACCAACAGTTAGAGGTGTTGCAATGAACCCAGTTGACCATCCACATGGTGGTGGTGAAGGAAAGACTTCTGGAGGAAGAAATCCTGTATCTCCCTGGGGTACACCTACTAAAGGATATAGAACAAGAAAACCAAAAGCGAGTGATAAGCTCATAGTGAAAAGGAGATATAAATAATGGCTAGGTCAAGTAAAAAAGGACCATTTGTCGATCATTCTCTTGAGAAAAAAGTTTTAAAAGCGATTGAGACAAAAGATAAAAAACCAATAAAAACTTGGTCAAGAGCATCCATGATAACTCCTGATATGGTTGGATTGACCATTGCTGTTCATAACGGGAGGCAGCATATCCCTGTATTTGTAAGAGAAGATATGGTTGGTCAAAAATTAGGAGAGTTTTCAATGACAAGAACATTTAAATTACATTCAGGAGATAGAAAAGTAAAAACATAATGGAAGTTAGAGCATATCTAAGAGGAGCAAGACTCTCACCACAAAAAGCTGGTTTAGTTGCAGACCAAATCAGGGGATTAGGTGTGGAAAAAGCTTTAGATATATTGAATTTTTCAAAGAAAAAAGGAGCAGACTTAATTAAAAAGTTACTCAACTCAGCAATTTCTAATGCAGAAAATAATGAAGAAGCAAACATAGATGAACTAGCAATTAAATCAATAATGGTAAACAAAGGATTTGTCATGAAAAGAATAAAAATTAGAGCAAGAGGTAGAGCAGATAGAATCAGAAAACCTTTTTGCAACATCGAGATAATGCTTACAGATGATAAGGAGGCTAAAGATGGGTCAGAAAGTTAATCCAGTAGGCTTCAGATTAGGAACGTCTAGGGATCACGATTCTATTTGGTTTGCAAAATCAAAAGATTATTCAAAGCTTGTGTTACAAGATTTAAAAATAAGGAAAAGAGTTAAAGAAATTCTTCCTCAGGCACCGATTAGTTCTGTAGTAATCAAAAGGACAATGGAAGAGATAATTGTAGATATCAAGACATCGAGACCAGGAATAGTGATAGGAAAGAAAGGTGAAGAGATTGAGAAAATCAAATCTGAGTTAAAGAAATTAGTTAAACAAGATGTGAAATTAAATGTTGTTGAAATTAAGCAACCTGATTTAGATGCTCAATTAGTGGCAGATTCAGTTACGCAACAACTAGAAAAGAGAATTATGTTTAGAAAAGCAATGAAAAGAGCTGTGCAAAATACTATGCGTCAGGGTGCAAAGGGTATAAGGATAGAGGTTTCAGGAAGGTTAAATGGAGCTGAAATTGCAAGGTCTGAGTGGTATAGAGAAGGTAGAGTTCCTCTTCATACACTAAAAGCAGATATTGATTATGCAACGAGTGAAGCGTTAACAACTTATGGAATTTTAGGGGTCAAGGTTTGGATTTACAGAGGAGATGCAAATGCTCCAGCCTAAAAAAACAAAATATAGAAAACAAATGAAGGGCAGAAATACTGGTTTTGCCTCAGCTGGGAATCAAGTTTCTTTTGGCGATTTTGGACTAAAGGCTGTTGGCCATGCAATGGTTACTTCACGTCAGATAGAGGCTGCTAGGAGAGCACTGGTTAGGTATATAAAAAGAGGTGGAAAGGTATGGATAAGAGTATTCCCTGATAAGCCAATTACCAAAAAACCACTGGAAACTAGACAAGGTAAAGGAAAAGGAAATGTTGAGTATTGGGCAAGTCCTGTAAGGCCTGGAAAAATTTTATATGAAGTAGCTGGTGTATCTGAGAAAGATGCAAAAAAAGCTTTTGAGCTTGCAAGTGCAAAACTTCCTATGGCTACGACATTTACAAAGAGAGGAGCAAATGGCTAAGAAGAAAGTTAAAGACTATAAGTCCATGAAATTAGAGGGTTTGCAGAAAGAATTAATTTCAGAGAGAAAAGAGTTGTTTGAGAGTAATTTCAAGCATAAAATGGGCCAGCTTAAAGAAAGTCATCTTCTCAAAGAAAAGAAAAAAAATATAGCGAGAATTAAAACAGAAATAAGGAATAAAAATGCCAGTTAGAACTCTGCAAGGAAAAGTGATTAGCCACAAAATGTCAAAAACTAGGACAATTTTAGTGAATAGAAGGCGAAAACATCCAAAGTATGGCAAATACATAAATCTTTCAACTAAATATCATGCACATGATGAAAAAGATGTTTCAAAAGAAGGAGATGAAGTTTTAATTCAGGAATGTCGTCCAATTTCTAAGACAAAAAGTTGGAAAATTTTAGAAGTCTTAGGCGGGAAAAAACCAGTGAAAAAGAAAGCTGAAAAGAAGGTTAAAGAAGAAATAATAGCTGAGGAAGAAAAAGAATGATTCAAACACAAAGCATGTTAAATGTTGCAGACAATAGTGGTGCACGTGAAGTTATGTGCATTAAAGTTTTGGGTGGATCAAAAAGAAGAACTGCAAATATAGGCGATGTAATCAAAGTAGCAGTGAAAGATGCCCTGCCACAAAGCAAGATAAAGAAAGGTTCTGTTATGAACGCGTTAATAGTGAGGTCAAGATCAGGTGTAAGAAGAAATGATGGATCAAAAATTGGTTTTGATGAAAATGCAGTTGTTCTTTTAAATAATAATAGAGAGCCGATTGCTACAAGAATCTTTGGTCCAGTCACACGAGAGCTGAGATCAGCTAAATTTATGAAAATTGTATCACTCGCTCCGGAGGTACTTTAATGAAACAAAAAAGTACAAAACTAAGAGAGGGTGATGAAGTGATTATCGTCTCAGGAAAAGATAAAGGAAAGAGAGGGAACATATCAAGAATTATTGGTCAGAGATGTATTGTAAACGACATGAACCTTGTCAAAAGACATACTAAACCCAATCCACAACTAGGTATTACTGGAGGAATAATTGAAAAAGAGATGTCAATCCATTTATCAAATTTGATGATCTGGAACGGTTCTTCAAAAAAAAGAGACAAGATTTCATTTGGAGAATTAAAGAATAAAAAAGTTAGGCTTTTTAGATCAGATAAAAAAGAGGTGAAAAAGTGAATTTAAAAAATCATTATCAAAAAGAAATAGTTCCAAGCCTCAAAGAAAAATTAGGGTATAAGTCTGTTATGGAAGTGCCTAAGCTTGAAAAAATTACAATAAATATGGGTGTAGGCGAGGCTTCAAAAGACAAAAAAATTCTAGAAAACGCTTTAAATGATCTAGAGGCCATATCAGGACAAAAACCTGTTGTAACTAAGGCAAAACAAGCTGTTTCAACTTTTAAAATCAGAGAACAATATCCTATTGGCTGTAAGGTAACTTTAAGAGGAAATAAAATGTATGATTTTTTTGAGAGGTTAATTAATCTTGCAATACCTAGAGAAAAAGACTTTAGAGGTTTAAATCAAAAATCTTTTGATGGGATGGGAAATTACAACCTTGGAATTAAAGAACAAATAATTTTTCCAGAAATTGATTATGACAGAATTGATAAGCTGAGAGGAATGGATATTGCAATAACAACGTCAGCGAAAACAGATATTGAAGCAAAAGAACTCCTAGAGAGTTTCAACTTTCCATTTAGGGGGAAAAATGGCTAGAAAGTCAATCATAGAGAGAGAAAAAAAGAAACTTAAGCTAACTTCTCAATATCTAGAGAAAAGAAAAATTATTAAAGAAGAAATGAGAAAAGCTGAGACATTTGAGGAAAAAATGGAAGCACAAAAAAAACTTCAAAAACTTCCAAGAAATTCAAACCCTAATAGAGTTGTCCGTAGATGTGAATTAACTGGTCGACCGAAAGGAGTCTATAGAAAATTTGGGCTAAGCAGATCGAAGCTTAGAGAGCTTGCAATGGCTGGAAAGCTTCCTGGAGTGAAAAAATCAAGTTGGTAATATTATGACAGATCCTATAGCAGACCTTTTAACAAGAATAAGAAATGCCTTAATGCGTGGTAAGAAAAACGTAAACGTACCTTATTCAAAGTTAAAACATGAATTGGTGAAGGCTCTTGTCAAAGAGGGTTTTTTAGAAGGAGTTAAAAAAGTAAAAAAAGACTTCGATGAGCTTGAAATAACACTGAAATATCATGAAGAAAAACCTGTGATAAAAGAAATATCAAGAGAGTCCAAACCAGGGTTAAGGAAATACATTAATTATAAAGATATTAAACCTTATAAAGGAGGTTTGGGTATTAAGTTATTAACAACAAGCAAAGGCATTTTAACAGACAGCCAAGCAATAAAGAATCAAGTGGGCGGAGAAATAATCTGCAGAGTGTTTTAATGTCAAGAATAGCTAAGGATCCGGTAATAATCCCTGAGGGAGTAACAATAAATGTTGTTGATAATTTACTAGAATTTAAAGGCTCAAAAGGAGTGCTTTCTCTTAATGTTCACGATTCTGTAAGTTTTGAGATTAAAGATAATCAAATTACTGTTAAGTGGTCCAAAGATGAACACAGTGCAATGGCTGGAACAATGAGATCATTAATTAATAATTGTGTCATTGGGGTGAGTGAGGGCTACAACAAAAATATAAAACTCAATGGCGTTGGTTATCGTGCAAATGTGCAAGGAAAAAAAATTACCTTAACTCTAGGATTTTCTCATCCAGTGGAATATCAACTACCTGAAAATGTTGAAGCTAAGTCTGAGAATCAGACTGAATTTAATTTATCATCTGCCGATAAGCAGTTACTGGGTCAAGTATGTGCAGAGATAAGAGCATTTAGACCTCCAGAACCTTATAAAGGCAAAGGAGTTTTTATTGACAATGAAACTATTGCAAGAAAAGAAAGAAAGAAGGCAGCAACAGCATAAAAAATGAATAATAAAGAAAAAAGAATTAGGAGAACTAAGAGACTGAGAGCCTCTCTAAAGAAGAAAGAGTCTTTAAGGTTATGTGTGAGCAGATCACTTAAAAATATCTCAGTACAGTTAATTGACTCTAATAATGGAGCAGTGATTGCTTCAGCCTCGACTAATCAGAAAGAATTTAGAGGAAAAAACGGAGGAAATATTGAAGCTGCTAAAAAAATAGGTGAAATAATTGCGGCTAAAACTATTAAATTAGGACATAAGAAAGTTTCATTCGATAGATCTGGATTCAAATATCATGGAAGAGTAAAAGCATTAGCTGAAGGAGCTAGAGAAGGAGGGTTAGAATTTTAATGGAAAATTTAGATCAGCAAAATAATCAACAAGATGCTCTTGTAGAAAAACTTGTTCAAGTTAATAGAGTTGCAAAAACTGTAAAAGGAGGAAGAGTAATGTCCTTTACTGCTCTTACAGTTGTAGGAGACGGAAATGGAAAAGTTGGTTACGGTAGAGGGAAAGCTAAAGAAGTTCCAGTTGCAATTCAAAAAGCTCTAGATGAGGCAAAAAAAAGTCTTGTAAATGTAGAATTAAATGGAAATACACTTTGGTACCCAGTAACAGAAAAAAGTTCAGCAACCAAAGTTTATATGCAACCAGCATCAGAGGGTACTGGAATTATTGCTGGTGGTGCAATGAGAGCTGTGCTTGAGTTAGTCGGAATAAAAAACGTTCTTGCAAAGTGTTATGGATCAACAAACCCAATAAATGTTGTAAGGGCAACAATTAATGGATTAGCAAAAATGGAGTCTCCAGATAATGTAAAAGAGAGGCGTGGAAAGTGAGTAAAGTAAGAATAAAACAATTAAAGAGCCTCATAGGCAGAAAAAAGGATCACAAGCTTTGTATAACTGGGTTAGGCTTGAAAAAAATTGGCGATGAAAAAATTCTTGAGGATACCCCGTCCATTAGAGGAATGATAAATAAAGTTGAATACATGCTAGAAGTTGAAGAGGTCAAAAAATAATGGAAAAAATATCTTTAAATAATTTAAGTGATAGCAAGTCTAAATCTAATAGAAAGAGAGTAGGTAGAGGTGCTGGTTCAGGGATAGGAAAAACTTCAGGCAGAGGACATAAAGGTCAAAAATCGAGATCAGGTGGAAATATTAGACCTGGGTTTGAAGGTGGACAAATGCCATTGCAGATGCGTGTACCAAAGTTTGGTTTTAGCTCAAGAGTCTCTCGAGTAACTCAGGAATTAAACGTAAAGAATCTTGAGAAAGTAAAAGATGTAAGCATTCAAAATTTAAAAAAATTAGGATTAATAAAAAAGAACATCAAAAAAGTAAAAATCTTTGGGGAAGGTAAGCTTTTAAAAAAACCTACTGATGAAAATATAAGATGTTCGAAAGGAGTGAAGTTTGAATAATTCAATGTCTGAATTATGGAGTAGACTGGGATTCCTTGCTATAGCTCTAGTAGTTTATAGAATCGGTACTCATATACCAATACCCGGAATAAATCCTGAACAGGTTGCTGCTTTGTTTCAACAGAGCCAAGGAACAATCCTTCAATATTTTAATTTGTTTTCTGGCGGTGCTTTAGAAAGGATGAGTATATTTGCTTTAAGTGTTGTGCCCTACATTTCTTCAGCTATTGTGATGCAACTTTTTTCAAACTCAGTACCTTACCTACAGGAATTAAAAAAAGATGGTCAAGCTGGCAGGAATAAAATTACTCAGTACACACGTTATGGCACTGTAATATTTGCTTTAATTCAATCTTCTGCTTTAACTGTCACCTTACAAACAGCTGGTCTAATAGATGCTGGAAGCATTCTCAGCGCATTTGTGGCAGTCATATCCATAGTTACCGGAACAATGTTTCTAATGTGGTTAGGCGAGCAAATCTCTGAAAGAGGTATAGGTAACGGAATTTCAATTATTATCGCTACAAGTATAATCACTGGAGTACCAAGGGCATTTGGCCAAGCGTTGGAGCAAACACAGCAAGGAGACCTAAATTACTTATTGCTTATAGTTTTAGCAGTACTTACTCTTCTCGTTGTTGCTTTTGTAGTTTTTGTTGAAAATGCACAAAGAAAAATTACTGTAAATTATGCTCAAAGAAATCAAGTTAGAGGTATGATTCAAGCTCCATCAAGCTTCCTTCCTCTAAAACTAAACATGTCGGGCGTGATACCAGCTATATTTGCAAGTACATTTTTACTTTTTCCTGCTTCACTATCGTCATGGTTTGGAAACATCGATGGCCTAGGTGGTTTACAGGAATTTTCACTTTATTTAAATCCAGGACAGCCGCTTTACATTCTTTTGTTTATTATTTTAATTGTTTCATTTTGCTACATTTGGCTTGCATTGACTTTTAGTTCTAATGATATTGCTGAAAATCTTAAAAAAGGTGGTGCCTTTATACCTGGAATAAGGCCTGGAGAGCAAACTGCTTCATTTATTGATTTAATTCTTTCAAGACTAACAGTTTTTGGTTCATTCTACTTATCGCTTGTTTGTATTTTGCCATTAGTGCTCGTTAATAGTTTTGGTGTCTCTTTTTATCTAGGAGGAACATCTGTATTAATTGTTGTTGTAGTGATGCTTGATTTACAAAGACAAATCCAGTCATACATTATGAGCCAACAATATCAATCTATCCTGAAAAATGCTAATATTTCGGGCTCAAAAAAGAGTAAAAGAAGATGAAAGTAAGATCGTCAGTAAAAAAGATTTGTAAAAATTGCAAAATAGTAAAAAGATCAGGAACACTTTTTGTTATTTGCTCAAATAAAAGACATAAGCAAAGACAAGGATAAATATGGCAAGAGTTGGTGGAATAAATATACCTGATAACAAACATGTTGATGTTTCCTTAACAAGTATATTTGGAATCGGTAGAAAAACAGCCCAAGATATTTGTGATAAGTTTAAAATACCGTATTCAAAGAAAGTTTCAGAACTCAGTGATGAAGAGCTCGATAATATTAGGGATGAGTTAAAAAATCACCAAGTTGAAGGTGACTTAAGAAGAGACATTAACTACAACATAAAAAGATTAATGGATTTAGGTTGTTACAGAGGCATTAGACATAGAAAAGGTTTACCTCTAAGAGGACAAAGGACTAAGACTAATGCAAGAACAAGAAAGGGCCCAAAAAAAGCAATTAAGGCATAATGGCAGTTAAAAAGAAAGCAAAAAAAATAGTTACTGATGGCATAGCTCATATAAATGCTAGCTTTAACAACACCATCATTACCATTACTGATATGGGTGGTAATGCTGTTTGTTGGGCAACATCAGGCGGATCTGGATTTAAGGGTTCAAGAAAAAGCACTCCTTTTGCTGCACAGATTGCCGCCGAGAGAGCTGGAACAACGGCAAAAGGCATGGGTATGGTAAATGTTGAAGTTAGGGTTAAAGGTCCTGGTGCAGGCAGAGAATCTTCAATTAGAGCATTAAACGGTTGTGGTTTGCGGATCAGTAAAATTACCGATGTTACACCATTGCCTCATAATGGGTGTAGACCACCAAAGAAAAGGAGAGTTTAATTGGCAAGATATAGAGGACCAAGACTAAGACTCTCTAGAAGAGAAGGAACAGATTTGATGTTGACTTCTGGAACAAGGGCTATTGAGTCAAAGTGTAAATTTGAGAATAAACCAGGAAATGCTATAACTCGTGGTAGATTGTCAGGTTATGGCACCCAACTTAGAGAAAAACAAAAAGTTAAAAGAATGTATGGCATATTGGAGAAACAATTTAGAAATTACTACTTAAAATCTGCAAAAATGAAAGGTAATACAGGCGAAAACTTATTAAACCTTTTGGAATCAAGACTCGATAATGTGGTTTATAGAATGGGATTTGCAACAACTAGAGCTGAAGCAAGACAGGTAGTAAATCATAAATCTGTAGAGGTAAACGGAAAAGTTGTAAATATCCCATCTTATGATTTGAAGCCTGGAGATGAAGTTACAGTTAGAGAAAAAAATAAAGAACAACTAAGAATTAAAGCTGCTATTGAACTGGCCAAATCCAAAGACGGACTAAGCTGGCTTGAGGTGAGCTTTGATGATATGAAAGGGAAGTTTGTTACTTACCCCGACAGATCTGAATTAAGTTCTGAAATTAATGAGAATTTAATTATTGAGTTGTACTCAAAATAATAGAGGGAAAAATGGAAGAAAAATTGAATGTGCTTGCACCAGAAGTTGCAAAAGTCGAAGAAGTTGATAAGAACAACTTAAAAGTTGTTTTAGAGCCTTTTGAAAGAGGGTTTGGTTATACAATTGGACATAGTTTAAGAAGAATCTTATTGTCCTATATGCCAGGGGCAGCTGTCACTGAAGTGAAAATTGAAGGTGTTGCTCATGAGTACGGAACAATAGAGGGAGTTAAAGAGGATATTTTAGATATTTTGTTAAATCTAAAAGATATGGCAATTAAACTTGATGGTTCAAATGAAGCCGAACTAAAGTTAGACATTAAAACCCCAAAAACAATTCTTGCATCAGATTTAGAGGTGCCTGCAGGAGTAGAAATAATTGATCCAAATCATGTTATTGCAACACTAGTGGAACCAAAAAAACTTGTCATGACTTTAAAAGTTTGTACAGGTGTGGGATATGAGCCTGCGGAAAATAATCAGGATAAAGGTGTTGACTCACTTCACCTTGATGCAATTTATTCTCCAGTCAAAAGAGTTAATTATAAAGTTGAGAATACCAGAGTAGAAAATAGAACAGATTTAGATAAATTAATTTTAGAGCTTGAAACTGACGGAACTATCGATGCGAAGCAAGCAATTAAATTCGCTGCAACAATTCTACAGCATCAGCTAGCAGTTTTTGTCGACGAGGAACTTGTTTCAAGAAAAGAAAAGAGAAAAGATAAATATGATTTTGATCCACTATTATTGAGATCTATTGAAGAGCTTGAATTAACAGTGAGATCAACAAATTGCTTGAAAGCAGAAAGTATTTTTTTAATAGGAGATTTAATACAAAGGTCTGAAATGGACTTATTGAAAACACCAAACCTAGGAAAAAAATCATTAAATGAAATCAAGGACGAACTTGGATCAAGAGGTTTATCTCTCGGGACTGTGCTGAAAAACTGGCCACCAATGTAAAATGAGACATAAAAAGCTTAGTAGAAGATTTAGCAGAACATCATCACACAGAACAGCAATGATGAGAAATCTAGCTATCTCTCTTATAGAGCATGAAATTGTAAAAACTACAGTCGAAAAAGGAAAATATCTTCGTACATTTTTGGAGCCTCTTATAACTAAATCAAAAAAAGATACACTTCATAATAGAAGGAAAGTTATTTCATCACTTAATTCTCAAACTGCTGCATCTAAACTTTTTTCTGATATATCTCCAAAATTATCTGAAACAAATGGCGGTTATTTAAGAATTATTAAGGCCGGATTTAGACCAGGGGATAAAGCAGACATGTGTTTTGTTGAATTAACTTGCAGAGATCCTGAAAAAAGTCTCTCTGATACAAATTTAGAAGATGATGTTATTACTTCACCTGACATAGCTCCAGCTCCAGAACCAACCCAAGTTAAAAGTGCGTCTGAGACTGATGCTGTAGAAAAAGAAGCTGAAAAGTCTACTTCAAAGAAAGAAGAGGAGAAAAAACCAGCTCCTAAGAAAGAAGTTGCTAAAAAAGAAGAGGAGAAAATACCAGCTCCTAAGAAAGAAGTTGCTAAAAAAGAGGATGAGAAAAAACCAGCCCCTAAGAAAGAAGCTGCCCAAAAAGTAGAAGCTAAAAAACCTGCTCCTAAGAAAGAAGAAAAGAAAGAAAGCTGGTGGAAAAGATTTGTTAAAAATCCGTTTAGGTAATCTTTAACATTTGACCAGTAAAGGACTTTTTATTTTTTAAGATAGCCTTTAAATCACCTTCAGCAACTACCGTCCCCCCGCCATCTCCACCTTCTGGGCCAAGATCGATTATCCAATCTGAAAGTCGAATTACATCTAAGTTATGCTCTATTACTAATACTGAATTACCTTTGCTTACTAACTGATTAAGCACATTCATCAGCATTTGAATATCATGAAAATGAAGTCCAGTAGTAGGTTCGTCCAAAATATAAAGAGTTTTTCCGGTATCTCTTTTAGAAAGTTCTTTCGATAATTTCACCCTTTGAGCTTCGCCACCAGATAAAGTATTTGCAGCTTGACCAAGTTTTACATATGACAGTCCTACGTCTTGTAGCGTAACTAATTTTTTAAGTATTTGAGGTACAGAACTAAAGAACTCTGCTGCTTCCTCCACTGTCATTTCAAGAATTTCATGTATATTTTTTTTCTTAAATTTAATTTGCAACGTATCATCTCTAAATCTTTTGCCTTTACAAACATCACATTCAACGTATAAATCTGGTAGAAAATGCATTTCAACTTTGACCCAACCTTCTCCTTTACAATTTTCACATCTTCCACCTTCAACATTAAAACTAAATCTACCCGGTTTGTAGCCTCTAGCTCTCGCCTCTTTTGTGTTAGAAAAAATTTCTCTTATGTAAGTAAATAGACCTGTGTAAGTTGCAGGATTCGATCTTGGTGTTTTCCCTATTGGGCTTTGATCTATAGATATAAGCTTATCAATATGTTCCTCTCCCATAACTTTTTTAAATTCTGTTGAGTCTGGAACTTTATGGCCATGCAGTTTCTCATTAAGAGAAGGTATCAGTGTATGATTTATTAGTGACGATTTCCCAGAACCAGAAACTCCCGTAATAGAAACCAATTTATTTAATGGGATATCAACACTAACATTTTTTAAATTATTAGTTTGCGCTCCAGAAATCAAAATTGATTTATTAGATGCCACTCTTTGATCTTTTGAGATGCTAATTTCTTTTTCTCCTCTCAGGTATTGAGCAGTAAGTGACTTTTTATTTTTTTTGATTTCTTCTAAATCACCCTCAGCAATAATTTCTCCACCATGTATTCCAGCACCAATACCAAGATCTATTACATGGTCTGCAGACTTTATCATTTCTTCATCGTGCTCAACTACAATTACTGTATTTCCAAGGTCTCTTAATTTAAGGAGAGTATTTATAAGCTTTTGATTATCTCTTTGATGTAAGCCAATTGAGGGCTCATCAAGCACATAAATTACACCCACAAGACCTGAACCAATCTGACTAGCTAGCCTTATTCTCTGGGCTTCACCTCCAGAGAGTGTCTGAGCACCTCTAGACAGATTTAAATAATTAAGCCCAACATCATTTAAAAAAGAGAGTCTTAAGCTAATTTCTTTACAAATTTTCTCAGCAATCTCTAATTTATTTCCAGTAAGGTTCAAGTTATTTACTATTTCAAGAGCATCATCAATCTTTAAATCACTAATTTCAGGAAGATTAAAACCGTCAACAAATACATTTCTTGAAACGGCATTTAATCTTTTTCCACCACAACTTTCACATTTCTTTTCCGAGATGTAACTGCTAATTTTTTCTCTTATAAAAAAAGAGTCCGTACGGTTATATTGCCTCTGAAGTGAAGGAATAACACCTTCAAAATTTTCCTTTTTAGTTTCCTGATTTGTAAGATCTTTGAAAGTTATTTTTTCATTAATTCCCCATAAGATTTTTTTTCTAGTTTTTATAGATAAACTTTGCCAGTTTTTATTTATATCTTCTTTAAGATGATCAAAAATTCCAATTAATTTTGATTGATAATATGGAGTATTCCATGGCTCTATGCATCCCTGCATGACACTAAGGTTTTTATATTTAACTATCTTATCTTCATCAAAATAAGTATTGGTTCCAAGGCCATCGCATTCTTCACACGCTCCAGAGGGATTATTAAATGAGAAAATTTTGGGTTCTAATTCTTGTAAAGAAAAATTACATACCGGGCATGAATGCTTATTTGATAACCGAAACTTTTCATTTCCCGACTGAATATCCACTGAACCGTTTGAAAACCTTAGTGCAGTTTCAATTGATTCTGTTAGTCTTTGTCTACAATCATCCTGATCGTCAATCAAAAGCTGATCAACTAAGACAGATATGTTACGTTTAATATTTTTTTCTAGGATTGGAACCTTATTAATCTGATATATTTCTTCATCTATACTTACCTTCGTAAAACCCTCCGCCATAAGTTGTGAAAGAAGTTCAACATGTTCTCCTTTTCCATCCATCACAATCGGTGCAAACACTGAAATTTTATTTCCTAATTCTTTATTTATTAAGTCACTTACCATAACAGTAACTGGTTTTGCATCTAGCTCTAGCCCATGTTCTGGACACCTTGGTATACCCACTCTTGCAAAAAGTAATCGTAGATAGTCATGAATTTCAGTAATAGTTCCAACTGTTGACCTTGGATTATGAGAAGTTGATTTTTGTTGAATTGAAATTGATGGTGATAATCCTTCTATTGATTCTATATCTGCCTTATCCATTACAGATAAAAACTGCCTAGCATATGTTGAGAGTGATTCAACATATCTTCTCTGACCCTCCGCATATATTGTGTCAAAAGCTAGAGAGGATTTACCAGATCCAGAAAGCCCTGTTATAACAGTAAGCTTATCTCTTGGAATTTTTAGAGATACATTTTTTAAGTTATGAGCCTTAGCTCCTTTTACTTCTATAAATTTCAATTTGATACAATCGAGTAGAAGTTTTATTATAGATTACTTATATGTCTAACGGTCTAAATAAAGTATTAATTATTGGAAATTTAGGAGCTGATCCAGATGTAAAATTTACTCAGGCTGGTAGTCCTGTTGCGAATTTGTCTGTAGCTACTACTGAAAGATGGAAAGATAAAAGTTCTGGAGAGCAAAAAGAAAAAGTTGAATGGCATAGAATTGTTCTTTTTAATCGCTTAGCTGAAATTGCTCAAGAGTATTTGAAAAAAGGTTCGCAAATTTATGTTGAAGGTAAACTTCAGACAAGATCTTGGGAAGATGATAAAGGTGAAAAGAAGTACACAACTGAAGTCATAGCAAGAGAACTAACAATGCTTGGTTCTAAATCATCATCATCAAGCGAGGCGGGAGCGGCTCATCAAATGGATCAAAAACCACCTCCAATTGATGACGAGATTCCTTTCTAGATTTTTTTAATAATTATCGAACCGTTTGTTCCACCAAAACCAAATGAATTCGACATGAAAGAATTAATTTCTTTTTCAATATTTTCTCTAAGAATCGGAAAAGGTTTAGCCATTGGGTCAATTTCCTCTATATTGTGACTACCGCACAAGAAATTATTTTTCATCATTAAAAGAGAATAAATAATCTCATGAACACCTGCTGCACCTAAAGAGTGCCCTGTTAATGACTTTGTAGAGGATATTAGCGGTACTTCGCTTCCAAAAGCTTTAGCAATTGCCTCTATTTCAGATATATCTCCTGCTGGCGTACTTGTTCCATGAGCATTAATATAATCCACAGTCTCAAGTCCTGATAATTTTTTCATGCAATTAAAAGCCCCATCCCCTGAAGGACTAACAAGACTATAACCATCACTTGATTCGGCACATGAAACTATTTCACCATAAATTTTTGCACCTCTTTTTTTGGCATTATTTAATTCTTCAAGAATTAAAATTCCACCACCTCCTGAGGGTATAAAGCCATCTCTGTCTATATCATATGGTCTAGAGGCCTTTGTTGGAGTTTCATTATATTTTGTACTTAACGCTCCCATTGCATCGAACATCATTGCTCCAGTCCAATGATCATCTTCTGACCCTCCAGCAATGACTATTTTTTGTCCCCCATTTTTAATTAAGTTAAATCCATGTGAAACACAATGAAGGCTTGTTGAACAAGCAGAAGATATTGAAAGTGAAACTCCTTTTGTTTGAAAAAAAGTTGAAATTACTGCAGAAGTCGTATTGCCCATTGTCCGGGTAACTGAGTAAGGTCCAATTTTTTTTACACCGTTTTCTGAAGCTTCAAATACACGTTTAATTTCTCTGCTTGAACCAGTTCCAGACCCTACAATTACCCCTGTTTCATTATTTGCAATATCATCATTATCTAAACCAGAATCCTTTATAGCTTCTTCAGCAGCAACGAAACTATATGCTGATGTTTCACTCATAAATCTTCCCATCTTCCTGTCAATTTCATCTATAGAAAATTTCATTTTCCCAGAAACATGGCATCTCATTCCATTATCTTTATACTCCTGGTTCAATTCGAGCCCTGATCTTGCATTTAAAAGGGCATCTAAGATCTCATTCTGCCCTCTTCCCAGACAAGATATTATTCCAATTCCTGTTATGACAACTCTATTCATGCTTTTAAACTATTTTTTAAAAAATTTTCCATTAATTCTACGTTATCTAGTTTAAATAAAGTTTTTGTGTATTCAATGCAGTTATTAATTGCTTTATCTCTCTCCAGTCTAGTCAAGTTAAAGCCGTCATTCTTCTCAATTTCATCAAATACTGCTTCGAATTTTTTTTCTTTTATTAGTTTCGAAATGTTATTTTTGGAATCCTTGTCTACACGACTCATAGTTATGATGATCGGATAAGTTATTTTTCCTTCATTTAAGTCTTTAAATTTTTCTTTTCCAGAATTTAACTGATCAAAAAAATCAGCAAGATCATCATTTAGTTGAAAAGCATTTCCAAAATTTAATCCCAATTTTTTTAAAGATGAAATTTTTTCTTTTACCAGCCTGCCATGAATACCTAAACACTCCAAAATTCCAGAAAATAGAATAGCTGTCTTTTTCTCAATTACCTTAAAATAATCTTCTTTGTTTTTATCAGATATATTTTGTAATTGAATAAACTCTCCTTCTATCAATTGCTCTGCACAACTTATAAGCACTTCTGCAATTTGTGTATTCTCAAGTGAATTTAGAGCTTGAAAGGTTTTAGTATATAAAAAGTCACCGTATAAGATTGCTTTTTTTAGCCCCCATTTTGCTATGACTGTAGGTTTATTCCTTCTAATTTTTGCCTCATCAATTATGTCATCATGTATTAGAGTCGATAGATGAATTAATTCAGCCGCGGCTGCAAGTTCAATTAATTTCTTTTTTTTGATATCAATAACAGAGCCATAAATAAATACAAGCTGTGTCCTAATAAATTTTCCAGGATTGGCAAGAACATAATCAGAAATTTCTTTAATGTTCTTGTTACTAGAACCTGTAATATTCAGCATTTTTAGCTTTACTTCATCTAAAAATTCAGTTAAATTTTCAACCTCATGAAATGACATAACTATATTTTAAGAAATGTACGCAATTATAGACACAGGCAATAACCAAGAAAAAGTAGAAATCGGGTCCAAAATCGAAGTCGACTTCATTTCTGATAAGAAAAAAGGGGATACAGTAAAGTTTGACAAGGTTCTGTTGCTTTCAGACGGCAAAACACCAAAAATTGGCAAGCCATATGTTGCTAAAGCATTCGTTTCAGGAAAAGTGTTAGATCATGCAAAAAAAGATAAAGTGTATGCTATTCAGTTTAGAAGAAGAAAAGACTCTAAAAGGATAGTAGGACATAGAAGAAAAGTTACAATGATTGATATTAAGGAAATAAATAATGGCTCATAAAAAAGCAGGTGGCTCAAGTAAAAATGGTAGAGATTCAAATCCAAATTTCCTTGGAGTTAAAAGATTTGGTGGTCAAAATGTCAACGCAGGTGAAATTCTTGTAAGACAAAGAGGAACAAAATTTCACCCTGGTCAAAATGTCGGTATTGGAAAAGATGACACTCTTTTTGCCTTGAAAAGCGGTTCGGTAGAATTTAAAGTAAAAGGTGAAAACAAAAGAAAATTCGTTAATATCGTCCCTCAAAAATAAATCAGATGGCTTATTTCGATGAAGCCAAAATCACTGTAATTTCTGGCAAAGGTGGAGATGGCTGTTTAAGTTTTCGCCGTGAGAAATATATTGAAAGAGGAGGTCCCGATGGCGGTGATGGTGGTGATGGCGGCGATATAATTTTAGAAATAGATCTTAACCTAAATTCATTATCAAGTTTTAAAGGAAAAAGAAACTTTCAAGCAGTCTCTGGAAAGAATGGCAGTGGTAGAAATAAAAAAGGAAAATCAGGTGAAGATTTAGTGATTAAAGTTCCCATAGGCACTCAAATCTATGCGACACAGACAAAGGAATTAATTGGTGAAATAAATGAATCTAACTCGAAAATTATAGTTGCAAAAGGTGGCAAAGGTGGTTTGGGGAATGCACGTTTTAAGTCCTCAACAAATCAAGCTCCAAAAAAAACTACCAAGGGTGAACAATCTGACAGTAGAGAGATTTTTTTAGAGATGCGTCTTATTGCAGATATTGGGTTATTAGGTCTGCCAAATGCCGGAAAATCTACACTTATAAACGCCCTTACAAACAGTAAATCAAAAGTGGGAAATTTTCCTTTTACTACATTAATACCGACATTAGGAGTATTAGAAAACTCAGAAAAATCGTTAACTATTGCCGATATGCCAGGAATAATAGAGGGAGCTTCAGATGGTCATGGTTTAGGATTTAAATTTTTAAGACATTTACATAGAACAAAATTTTTACTTCATTTAGTTGATTGTAGTATTTCAGCTGATGAGGCATTAGACTCTTTTTCAATTATAGAAAACGAATTGAAAGAGTTTCATTTAGATTTTTCCAAACAAAAAAGATGGGTATGCTTAACAAAAGTAGATTTACTTACAGACCAGAAAATTTCTAACATAGTTAATCAGTTTTCAAAAAGATTAAAGGATATTCCACTAATACTTATTTCATCAAAGAGCGGTACTGGCTTAGAGGAACTTAAAAAAGAATTATTTAAGAGGCTTTGATTTTTTTATTAAGCCTACTTTTTAGACGAGCAGCCTTATTTTTATGAATGACACCCTTATTAGCTAAGTTATCAAGAACTGCTTGAGTGGTTTTAAATGTCTCTTTCTTATTTTTATCTTTAGTCTCAACAGCTTTTTCAACTCTTTTTACAGCTGTTCTCATTATTGATCTTTGAGCGTGCTTTAGCTCATATCTTTTTTTATTTTGTCTAGCTCTTTTTTCAGCTGATTTTGAATTTGCCATATATTTCTCTCTAATTGGTGGAGGCGGCGGGATTCGAACCCACGTCCGTCATCACTTTCCCCTAGCATCTACATACATAGATTCATCAATTAATCTCGCATTAGTATAACCTGATGATCAAGACATACTAAGCAAAGCCAGTAAATTCCTCCCATTTCTTGGCAAAAATGAGATATATCCTACATTAATGACTATTTAAACCCGTAGTAGGCTACAGTTTTAAACAGGTTGACTTTAAGCAGCCAATCTATAGTTGTAATTATCTGCAACTAATTTTTTGAACAATTTTTACGAGGTGTGTTCATTCTCGGTATGCACTTCGGGTTCCATGGTAGACGTCAAAGCCAAATACGCCCCCGAGCGAGAGATAATAATACCTATTTGAAGTTTTTTAAAGCTCTTTCTTTATCTCTGTTTATATCTGCAATTTTTTTAGAAGCCTTTTTATCATAATTTTTCTTACCTCTTGCTAATGCTAGTTCAAGCTTAGCCAGAGTTCCCTTCCAAAAAAGTTTAACCGGTACGCATGTTTGTCCTTTTGCAGAAATAGCAAAAAGTATTTTTTTTACCTCCTTTTTATTAAGAAGAAGTTTTCTAAATCTTAAAGGATCAACACTTTCTTTTTGGTTAATAAATTTAACTGGATCTATTCTTGAACCAACTAGCCACAATTCATTTTTAATATCTTTTATGTATGACTCTTTAAGATTTAATTTCCCTTCTCGTAAGGATTTAACCTCCCAACCCTCTAAAAGCAATCCAGCTACAAAAGTTTCATCTAAAAAATAATCAAACCTTGCTTTCTTATTGGATGCTATAGTTTTACTATTCATAAATATGATTTTACAAGATAAGGCTAAACTTTTTTCTTATCTAGGACTTTTACCATTTATTTTGATTCCAATAATAGTTTGGATATATCCTTTAATGCCTGGATTTTTTATTACATCATTCATGCTTTGGTCACAATATATGGCAATTTTTTTATCTGGTACTCTATGGGCATACGCCTTGATGCAAAAAAAAGGAATTATTCCATCAGTATTTCTATTTAGTCTTGCAACATTAGTAGTATTAACTTTAAAGGTATTCCCTATTAATAGCCTTATTCAAATAAATATTGTTTTAATCACTCTATTGTTCGTTTATGAGGGAATATATTTTTTTGAAAAAAAATTAATCAAATCAGAAAAGTGGTATCAAGACTTAAGGTTTTTTTTAACTTTTGCAGTTAGGATTTGCCATTTAGTTATGATTGCGTTTATATTTACTTATCAATAATTATCTGAAACATGCAAAGTAATACAAGGTGGAACAATAATTTAGCATTCTTACTAGCAGCGACAGGTTCGGCTGTCGGACTTGGAAATATTTGGGGATTCCCTTACAAGGCTGGAGAAAATGGTGGAGGTCTCTTTGTCTTACTTTACATTTTCTTTGTTATTTTGCTTGGATTACCTGTATTTATGGCAGAAGTCGCCATAGGAAAGATTGGAAAAAAAGACCCAGTATCGGCAATGATAAATACTGCAGAAAAAACAAACTCGACTAAGAATTGGAGAGTTGTAGGTTACTTGGGAATTTTATCGAATCTATTCATAGGTGGTTATTACGCTGTAATTGCTGGATTAGTGATAAATTATGGTTTTATATCAGCGTCAGGTTTCATTGGTAAAGATCCTACAGTCATTTATGACACTGAAATTTCAAGCTTTGTAGAAATGACATTTTGGTTTCTTCTATTCCTTGCTTTAACGGGATTTGTGCTGGCTAGAGGAATAGAAAAAGGTATAGAGTCATCAATGCGTATTCTTATGCCTACTTTATTTTTCTTAATAATTTTAATGGTAGGTTATGGAGCATACAGAGGTGATATGAGTGCTGCACTTTCTTATTTATTCTCTTGGAAAGCTGAACAATTTTCTGCCGCAACGATGCAAGCCGCAATAGGACAGGCATTCTTTTCATTAAGTATAGGTATGGGGACACTCATGGCATTTGGATATTACATGCCTAAAGAACAAAAAGTACCTGGAGCCTCATCTATTGTTGTAACAGCAGATACTTCAGTAGCTCTTCTTGCAGGACTTGCAATTTTCCCATTGGTATTTGCATTTCCTTTTTTAGATCCTAATGCAGGAACAGAGCTCGTTTTTAAAACAATGTCCACAGCTTTTGCTGAGTTAGGTGCAATTGGTCAGTTTGTGGGGCCGCTTTTTTATCTTTTGCTTGCAGTCGCAGCTTTAAGTTCAATGATTTCAATTCTTGAACCTAGTGTTCTATGGGTTCAAGAGCGAATGCCAACTACCAGAACTCGTGCAACATTTATAGTGATAGCAATTTGTATAATTCTATGTCTCATAAGTGTATCTGGATTTAATGTTTTAAAAGATTTTAAAGTTGGAAGTCTCGATAATCCTTTTGAAATGATGAAATATATAGCCGATGACTTCTTGCTTCTATTAGGAGGAACAGGTATCTCTGCATTTGTTGGGTGGAGACTGAGTAAGATTATTGATATGGAAAAATTAGGTTTTAAAAGCAAGCTTTTATTTTCAGCCTGGATTTTCATATTGAGATGGGTAAGCCCATTATTCCTAATGGTAATTTGGGTACTTGGAAATCTTGAGAGAATATTCTTTATAAAGTTTTTCTAGATTTTTATTACTACAATCTCTTTTAGATCGCCATTTTTATCAAAGAATAGTTTAAGTTTTTTTTCAGATTGAATTTCTTCGCCATTTTTTACTTGAAAATAATAATCCCATATATTTTCATCAAAAATATTTTGGAAACTTGGTTGACCCATAATAAAAGAGACTTGATCTTTGCTCATACCTATTTCAAGTCTATCAATATCGTCTTGTTTAAAAACAGTACCTTGAGTAACTGTTCTATTGTAAATACTTGCATTAGAGCAAGAAGCCACTACTAAGAATATAATTACATAGATGAAAAACCTCATTTGACATAGAATAAATTGTATGGACGATAAAACCAACAAAAATTTACAAGAAGCTGGCTTAAAAGCTACTCTACCAAGAATAAAAATTCTTGAAATAATGCAGAGAACAGCAGGAACAGAAGATCATTACACAGCTGAAGATATATATAAAGAATTAGTAATGAATAGTTATGATATTGGATTAGCGACTGTATACAGAGTTTTAACACAATTTGAAAATGCAGGAATGGTTGTGAAACATAAGTTTGAAGAAAACAAAGCTGTATATGAACTTAATGACCCTCAACATCACGATCATATGGTGTGCGTAGAAACTGGCGCTATTACAGAGTTCCATGATGAAACAATTAAAAAGAAACAAAGAGAAATAGCTGAGAAGCATGGCTATGATCTTTTAGATCAAAGTGTCATCTTATATGTTAGAAAGAAAAAGAACTAATAATTATTAATGGCAAAAAAAGACAATCAATCTCCTGAAGACAGTAAATCTACCGAAAATATTACTGAAGAAAATAAAGACTTAAATACCCTAAGTTACGAAGAGCTATTACAAAAAGTTACTGATGCAGAAGATGAAGTCTTAAGGGGTAGAGCGGAATTAGAGAATTTTAAAAAACGTGCATCTAATGAAATTACAAATGCATTAAAATATGCTAATTCCGAATTATTATCATCATTAATTCCAATCATTACTTCCCTTGAAAAAGCTATAGAAAATTCAAAAGAAGAAAAAAATATAGACAAAGAGGGAGTTTTGTTAATTTTAAATTCCTTTGAAAAAACTCTTGAAGATTTCAACATAGTACCTATAAAACCAACTGGATTAGAGTTTGACCCTGAGAAACATGAAGCTGTTTCAACGGTCAATAACCAGGGGGAAAAAGATAATATTGTTACAGAAACTCTAGAACGGGGTTGGGAACTTAACGAAAGAGTTGTCAAACCTGCTTTAGTTGTAGTTAATAAAAATTAGAATTTTAAAAAAATGGGAAAAGTAATAGGTATAGACTTAGGCACAACTAATTCATGCGTAGCTGTAATGGAGGGTTCAGAGCCTGAAGTTATTTCGAATTCAGAAGGTAATAGAACTACTCCATCAGCGGTTGCTTATACATCTGATAATCAAATTCTTGTGGGCCAATCAGCAAAAAGACAGGCTGTAACGAATCCAAAAAATACTCTGTTTGCAGTAAAAAGATTAGTTGGAAGAAAATTTAAAGATAAAGAAGTTCAAAAAGATATTAAATCTTGTCCATTTGGGATAGTCGAAGCAGAAAATGGTGATGCGTGGGTAGAAATTGAAGGCAAAAAGATTGCACCACCACAAGTTTCAGCTGAGATTTTAAAAAAAATGAAAAAAACTGCCGAAGATTATCTTGGTTCAAAAGTTGATGGTGCAGTTGTAACTGTACCAGCTTATTTTAACGATTCTCAAAGAAAGGCAACTGAAGCTGCTGGGAAAATTGCAGGATTAGAAGTTAAAAGAATTATTAATGAGCCAACTGCGGCTGCACTAGCCTTTGGATTAGACAAATTAAAAAAAGATGGAGTTATTGCTGTCTATGATTTAGGTGGAGGTACTTTTGATATCTCCATAATTGAAATGACTAATGTTGATGGAGAGTATCAATTTGAGGTTGTGTCAACATCTGGCGACACTCATTTAGGGGGAGAAGACTTTGACTCTATTTTAATTGAGCATCTTGCTAGTGAATTCAAAAAAGAATCTGGCTTTGATCTCAATACAGACCCTATGGCATTACAAAGGCTTAAAGAGGGCGCTGAAAAAGCAAAAATTGAACTTTCAACATCAGAGCAAACAGAAATAAACCTTCCGTATATAACAGCAGATGCCTCTGGGCCAAAACATTTAGTGCAGAAATTAACTAGGGCAAAACTTGAATCATTGGTTGGAGATTTAGTAAAGAAAAGTCTTGAACCTGTAAAAACTGCTTTGAAAGATTCCAAATTAACCCCTAAAGACATAGATGAAGTGATTCTAGTAGGTGGCCAAACTAGAATGCCTATGGTGCAGAAAACTGTAACAGAATTCTTTGGGAAAGAGCCAAGAAAAGATATAAACCCTGACGAAGCTGTTGCTTTAGGAGCTGCAACACAAGGAGCTGTGCTTAGTGGAGAAAGATCTGATGTTCTGTTATTGGATGTTACACCCTTAACACTTGGTATAGAGACACTGGGAGGAGTAATGACGCCATTAATTGAGAAGAACACAACTATTCCCACTAATAAATCCCAAGTATTTTCTACTGCAGAAGACAATCAAACAGCAGTCACAGTTCACGTTCTACAGGGAGAAAGAAAGAAAGCAACAGACAACAAATCTTTAGGTCAATTCAATCTTACAGATATTCCTGCTGCGCCTAGGGGAACGCCACAAATTGAGGTGACTTTTGATATCGATGCAAATGGAAAGATTGATGTTTCTGCAAAAGATAAATCTTCAAACAAGGAACAATCTATCACAATACAAGGAGGCAGCGGTTTATCAGATGATGAAATTGAAAAAATGGTAAAAGATGCTGAGGCTAATGCAGAGGAAGACAAAAAATTTGAGGAACTTGTTGCCTCTAGAAATATGGCTGATAGCTTGGCAAGCGCCACAAAGAAAGCCATGGATGAAAATGCTGACGAACTTTCAGATGATGAGAAAAAATCATTGAACGAAGCAATATCAGCTGTAGAAGAAGCATGTAAAAAAGATGATAAATCTGTAATAGATAAGTCAGTCGAAGAATTATCAAAAGTAGCTCAACCTTTGTCCTCAAAGTTATACAAAAGCGATCAACCTGAATCTGAACCTGATAAAGGTGAAAGAAAATCTGATGAAGCAGTAGATGCCGATTTTAAAGAAGTTGATGAAGAAAAAGACAAAAGCTAAAAGTGAAAAGGGATTATTACGAAGTTCTTGGTGTATCGAAGAGCGCAACTCCCGAAGAATTAAAAAAAGCTTTTAAAAGACTTGCAATAAAATACCATCCAGACAAAAACCCAGGAAATAAAGAGGCTGAAGATAAGTTTAAAGAGGCAGCTGAAGCCTATGAAGTTTTAAATGATCCACAAAAAAGGACAACTTATGATCAGTTTGGTCATCAAGGTGTTAACTCAAACTTCGGCCATACCGGCTTTAATGACGTAAATATTAATGATATTTTTAATAATATTTTTGGTGGTGATGAAATATTCGGTGACATTTTCGGTGATATTTTTGGTTCAAGTAGGAGAAGGCCGCCGAGAGGTAGAAATATTCAGATAGCTTTGGATTTATCGCTTGAAGAAGCAGTTTTTGGAAAATCAATAGAAATAAAACTTCCTAACAATGGAAAAAAGGTTGAAGTTAATATACCACCAGGGGTAGATATAGGAAACAAAATTAGACTTTCTGGAGAGGGTGAGCAAAGTCAATATGGAGGAGAAAATGGAGATCTTTATATTGTAATAAACCTCAAAAAACATTCTTTTTTTGAGAGAGAAGGGAATAATTTATATTGTGAAGTTCCGTTAAGATTAGATCAGGCGTTAATGGGCGATGATATTGAAATACCTACCCTTACTAAGAAAATATTATTAAAAATTCCACCCGAAACACAAACTGGAAAAGTATTTAAGATCAGAGATAAAGGAGCAGGATCACTGCATGGCAGATCAAAAGGAGATTTATTTGTAAGAGTTGTAGTTGAAACTCCAACTAATCTTTCCAGCAAAGACAAGAAGGAAATGATAAATATTTTTTCAAATATTAAAGAAAACTATCCAGAGTATAAAAGCTATTTAGATCAGCTAAATAAAAAGTTTGATGATTAAAATTTCTTTACTTGGCTCATCTGGAAAAATGGGCAAAGCAATTTTAAAGGAATCAAAAAAATTTAAGGATATCTCTGTAATAGATGCTTTGGTTCACAGCAAATCAAAAAACTTAGGAAAAGACTCAGGAAAATTTCATTTCAATAAAAAAAATGGCCTGATATTTAAAAAAGATCTTTCTGAAAATACTGACTTAATAATAGATTTTTCTAATTCAAAACAAATAAACAGTAAAATTAAATTTTTTAAAGAATATAAAAAGCCTGTAATTTTTTGCTCAACAGGAATTGATAAAAAAGGTGAAAAACAACTTCATGCTTTATCAAAATTAATACCAATTTTTATTGCACCTAATACATCAAAAAATATTTACATTATTGCAGCTTTTCTAAGAGACATTAAAACTTCAAGTACAGGATATATTTCCATATCAGAGGCTCATCACAAATCAAAAATTGATAAGCCCTCTGGTACAGCGATATTTTTGGGAAATCAAGTTGGAATCCCAAAAAATAAAATTAAGGTTAAAAGAAGTACATCAAATAAAAGTATTCATAAAATTAAATTTACCCTTAATGGTGAAACAATTGAAATTAAACATTCAATTAGCGACAGAAAGGTTTTTGCAGAAGGTGCACTTAAAATTGCAAAATGGTTTTACCAAAAGCCTAAAAAACTTTATCATATGCAAACCTTTATTGAGGAACTAAATGGAAAAAAATAGTTTAACAGTTGAAAAGCTTTTTGAACTTGGCGCACATTTTGGCCATAGAAAAAGATTTTGGAATCCAAATATGGAAGAATTTATCTTCTGTGAAAAAAATAATATTCACATTATCAATCTTTTTAAAACACAGGAAAAGTTACTAGAGTTTTACGATATATTCAAAAACTTGTCGGCAGTAGGAAATAAAATAATGATCGTTGGTACAAAAAGAGCTGCAAATACTTATGTAGAGTCTTTTGGTAAAGAAACAGAAATGCCTTATATATCACATAGATGGCTCGGTGGAATGCTTACAAACTGGAAAACCATTAGAGTTCCTATCAATAAACTCCTAGAGTATGAAGAAAATAAAGCTTCTGGACAGTTAGAGGGGATGATAAAAAAAGAGGCAGTCCAACTAGAAAAGGAAATGAAGAAGCTTCTTTTAAATTTCGATGGAGTAAAAGATATGAAAGGTTTGCCGGATGCTCTTTTTGTCATTGATGTTGAGAATGAAAAAATTGCCGTTCAAGAGGCGTTAAAAATGGGAATTCCTGTGTATGGGTTAGTTGACACTAACAGCAATCCAAATAATCTAACAAATTTTATTCCGATAAATGATGATTCTTCAAAAACTATTAAGTTTGTTCTAAATTACTTGGCTCAAGCAGTTAACGAGGGCCAAGAATCAGCTAGAAAGCAAGGACTTGTCCAGAAACTGGAAGGTGAAGGAGGACCAAAAGTATTTTCTCTAAATTCTACAACTCAAAAAGTTCCAGCTAAAGCAGATGGTAAATCTCAGAAACAAGAAGATATATCAAAACCAACTGCCATTGAAGAGGAGGAGGCAGTTAAAAAAGCTTCAAAACCAGCAGCTAAAGCAGCTCCTAAAAAACCAGTAGCTAAAGCAGCTCCTAAAAAACCAGCAGCTAAAGCAGCTCCTAAAAAACCAGCAGCTAAAGCAGCTCCTAAAAAACCAGCAGCTAAAGCAGCTCCTAAAAAACCAGCAGCCAAGAAAAAATAATGATAACTGCTCAACAAGTCAAAGAACTTAGAGATAGAACAGGCATTTCAATGATGGACTGTAAAGATGCCTTAAGTGAGGCTGATGGTGATATAGAGAAAGCAATAGAGATACTAAGAAAAAAAAGTATTATTAAAGCCGAAAAAAAATCTACCAGAGCAACTAATGAGGGAGCTATAGTTGCTGGAGGCGGCTCAAGTAATTATTTCTTAATCGAAGTAAATACTGAAACAGATTTTGCGGCAAATGATCAAGAATTCAAAAAATTTCTTACAGAATTAAAAGAGTTTTGTGAAAGTAATAAGCTAAATGATTTAGAGGATTTACACAAAAAGTTTAATGATAAAACCTTAGAAATTATTCAAAAAATTGGAGAAAACATAAAAATTTCCTATTTTGAAAAAATCACTTCAGAAAATGATTCTGTTTACATATATGTTCACTCTGATAATAAGCTTGCTTCTTTAGTACATCTTGAAAAAAACGATGATGAACTTGGAAAAGATATTGCTATGCAAGTTTCAGCAAATGCTCCTCTAGCTATTTATCCTGCTGAGATAGATCAACAAATCTTAGATAAAGAAAAAGAAATTGCTTTAGCCACAATAGAAAATGAAAAAAAGCCCGATGAAATTAAAGAAAAAATTGTGATGGGCAAGCTCAAAAAGTTTAAAGATGAAAATTCTCTTACAGAGCAGGCTTTTATTAAAAATCCTGATTCTAAAATAAAAGATCTTCTAAGTGATAACAAAATTTTAGGTTTTCTCAGAAAAAAGGTCGGTGAGTGAGCTCCCAAATATATCAAAGGATACTTCTTAAATATAGCGGTGAAGCAGTAGCGGGAGATGAGGATCAAGGAATTGATCCAAAAGTTCTTCATTTTATGTCTAAAGAGATAAAAAGCATTGTTGACATAGGAGTTTGCGTAGGATTAGTTATAGGTGGAGGAAACCTTTTCAGAGGTGAAAAGCTCAATCAGGATGGAATGGATAGAGTAGCTGGAGATCACATGGGAATGTTGGCAACAGTTATGAATGGCATTGCTTTAAGAGACGCCTTAGAGAGAGATGGAATAAAAACTAGAGTTATGTCTGCTATTCCTATGCCTGGAATAGTTGAACATTTCGATAGGAGGATAGCAACTCAACTTCTCGAAGCTGGTTTTGTTGTAATTTTTACTGCCGGAACAGGAAATCCCTTTTTTACAACTGATACTGCTGCTTGTCTTAGGGGAATTGAGATTGGAGCAGATTTAATGTTAAAAGCGACAAAAGTTGATGGAGTATATTCTGACGATCCAAATTTAAATGAAGATGCGGAGTTTTACCCATCTTTAACCTTTGATGATGCGATAGATAAAAAATTAAAAGTTATGGATACAACAGCATTAACTTTAGCTAGGGTAAATAATTTAAAAATTAAAGTATTCAACTTCAAGAAAGAGGGTGGTTTACTTGATATAGTAAATGGAAAGAAATTAGGTACATTAATTAGCAATGGATAAATACGGAAACATTTTAAATGATTGTGAGACACGTATGGGTTCATCCCTAAAGAATTTCAAAGAATCCATACAAAAAATAAGAACCGGAAGGGCTAATCCAAATATGTTGGATGGCATTATGGTAGATTACTATGGAGTAGACACACCATTAAATCAATGCTGTTCAATTACAGTCGAAGATTCAAAAACTCTTTCTTTAACACCTTGGGATAAAGGGTTAGTTCAAGAAATTGATAAAGCAATACAAAAGTCTGACATAGGTATAAACCCAACCGTAGCTGGTGAGGTAATAAGAATTATCATGCCACCACTTACAGAAGAATCAAGAAAAGATTTAATTAAGAAAGCAAAAGGAGAAGCAGAAAACGGAAGAGTAGCTATAAGAAACATAAGAAGAGATGCAATGACCTCGATGAAGAATTTAGAAAAAGGAGGAGAGTTAACTGAGGATGATATATCTGATTCAGAGAAAGATATTCAAGAAATAACTGAAAAATATATTAATTTAGTTGATCAGTCGTTGGAGTCAAAAGAAAAAGATCTCCTTACAATTTAGTTGTGTCAGTAAAAACCGTAGCTATCGTAATGGATGGTAATAGAAGATGGGCTAGAAAAAATAATTTACCATTCTCGTTGGGACATCGCAAAGGGGTTCAAACTCTTGTAGAAATAACAAAAGAAGCAAAAAAAAAGAAAGTAAAAAAACTAATTGTTTATGCGTTTTCATCAGAAAACTGGTCCAGAAAAAAATTTGAAGTTAACTCATTGATGAACTTGATAAGCTTTGGTGCCGAGGTGAAGTTAGATGAAATTATTAAAAATGAGGTTCGGATGGAGTTTATTGGAGACCTTGATTCAATACCAAAAAAAGCAAAAGAAGAGGTAGATAGATGCATAAGATCTACAAAAAATTTCTCTGATTTTACTCTTGTAATTGCTCTAAATTATGGAGGCGTGTGGGATATTGTAAATGCATTAAAAAAAATGTCTGAAAAGGGTGAAACTATAAATGCTAAAAACTTTTTAAAATTTACGGAACTTAAAGGTGAGGAAGTAGAAATTTTTATTAGAACAGGAGGAGAAAAAAGAGTGAGTAACTTTTTGCTACCTAACATTGGATATTCTGAGCTCTTCTTTTCAGATAAATTATGGCCTGATTTCAGTGCCGAAGACTTTAATGCTGTTCTTGATGATTTTAAAACAAGGCAAAGAAGGTTTGGAAAATGAAGAAAATTTCAATTTTTGGTTTTACAGGCAATTTAGGCACTCAAGCCTTAGATATCCTTAAATCTTATAAAAACCAATTTGAATTTGATATTTTTGTTTGTGATAAAAATCTTAATCTTGCGGAAAGTGTTGTAAGGGAATTTAATCCAAAATCTATTTATTTCTCTTGTGAGGAGGCCAAAAAAGAATTTAAAAATCTCAAACTTAATGTAGAGGTTCTTAATTGTATTGAAAGTGTTGCTGAGAGAATAGAGAATAGCCCAAGTGATATTTTCTTATCAGCTGTAAGTTCTTATGAGGCTTTAGAACTTACAATTGCCGCAGCAAAATCAGGAAAAAAACTTTTACTTGCAAATAAGGAATCATTAGTTGTTTTTGGTAAATTTATAATGGATGCAGTTTCCTCATCTGGAACAGAATTGATTCCAATTGATTCAGAACATTTTTCACTTTTTTCATCTCTTAGGAGTTTAAATAAAAATGATATAAAAAAGATCTATATAACAGCTTCAGGCGGACCTTTTTTAGGACAAAATCTAGAACAAATAAAAAATAAAAAAGCTTTTGATGCTCTCAAGCATCCAACATGGAAGATGGGCGATAAGATTACAATTGACTCTGCTACTCTAACAAATAAATGCTTTGAATTAATTGAGGCAAAATTTCTTTTTGATTTAGATCCTGAAAAATTAGACATATTAATTCAACCCCAAAGCATTATTCATTCATTGATTGAATTAAACGATGGCTCTGTGGAGGCACAATTATCAAAGCCAAGCATGATTATTCCACTTTCGTATGGACTGCTGGATAGTAGATCAGATGAAGTAAGAAATAAATTCTCGTTAAATATGTTTGAAGAGGAAATAAACTTACAATTAAAGTTCTTTCCTGAAGATAGAAAAGAATTATTAAAAATAACAAGGGAGATTATGAATCTTGGAGGCAATAGAGGACTCATTTTTGCGACACTGAATCAGATAGCTGTAAATAATTTTTTAAAAGATCAAATTAAATTTGGAGAAATTTATGAATTTATTTATAACAACTATTTTAATTTTGAAAAAAAAGAATTAAATACATTAGAGGATCTTAGATCAGCACATAAGGAAATACTTGAGAAATTAAATTAAATATGACAACAATCTTTGGGGCAATCATTCTCTTCTTAATACTGGTAACATTCCATGAGTACGGCCATTATTCAGTAGCGCGATTCTTTAAAATTAAAATTTTAAAATTTAGTATCGGCTTTGGTCCAGATATTTTTTCCTGGAAAAACAAAGATAATGTTCGCTTTTCACTTTCTTCAATTCCTTTTGGTGGGTATGTTGCATTTCATGACCCTCATGACGTAGAGAATTACAAAAAACTATCAGAATCAGAAAAAAAATATGTTTTGGCAAATCGTCCAGCACCAGAAAAAATGTTGGTTACATTGGCTGGTCCCATATTTAATTTCATACTTTCATTTGTAATTTTTTCGTTTGTCGCACTTTTTATACCCAAACAACCAGATGTATTAACCGCAAAATTTAATAAGATTGATGGAGAACAATATTTTAAAGTTATTTCAGTAAATGAAAGACCTGTTAAAAATGTACAAGATTTTGAAATAAACCTTCTAAACTTGTCTGGTTTTACGGGAAATGTAGAATTTAACGTTTATGACTATTCAAGTGGCACCTATAAAACTTTTCAAGAGGAGGTCAAGGATTTAGCATTTTCCGATGAACAGGCTCCATCCGCACATTTTTCAATAGAAGCTTTTAATGATTACTCTCCAATAATTGGATCAATTGAGCAAGGAAGTATCGCTGAAGAATATGGTTTAAAAGACGGCGATAAAATTAACCTTTTAAATAATCTCGAAGTGCTTTCTTTATCACAACTTAATAATCTTTTACAAAATAAAAAGCAAAAATCATTACAAATAGAGAGAGATGGAGAAGTTTTGTTTCTCTCTTTACCAAGTATTGGGCAAGAAGAGTTCTATGGCATCGCTTTAAGTCCTGAAAGTAATAATTTTATAGATTCTTTAAGATATGGATGGGACCAAACTTTATTTTGGATAGTAAATACCTTTAAGTTTCTTGCAAAAATGATTACTGGCAATTTGGGTGTAGAAAATTTAAGCGGGCCAGTTGGAATTGCTAAAGTTGCTGGGGATTCTTTAAGTTCTGGCTTAATACCCTTCCTGCTTCTAACTGCTATTTTAAGTATAAGTCTCGGAGCATTTAATCTATTGCCCCTTCCAATGCTTGACGGTGGTCAATTTTTGTTTATCTTATTTGAGGAAGTAATAGGTACACCAATAAATATGAAACTAAAACTTGCTCTTTTTAATCTAAGCTATATGTTTATCCTTGCTTTGTTTATATTTGTTGTTTACAACGATTTAATGAGAATATTTTGAATAAACTGAGATTTTTAATTCTTTTCTTATCCAGCTTTTGTTTTGGAGCTCCAATAGTTGTCGAGGATATCAGATTAGTTGGGCTACAAAGAGTTTCCTTAGGGAGCGTATTAGATACCATCCCTGTAACTATTGGAGATAAAGTTGATGAAACAGATTATAAAAGAGTTATAAAAACACTCTTTGACACAGGTCAATTCGATGACGTACAAATTTCTGTAGAGGGAAAGATCATTTTTATTAAAGTTCAAGAAAGACCAACGATATCGGGTATCGAAATAGAGGGAAATTCTGCAATTAAGACTGAAGATTTATTGGCTGCCCTTGCATCTGAAGGCGTATCTGAAGGTTCGGTTTTAAAGAGAGTTACTCTTGATTTGATAATAAAAGGATTGCAAGCACAGTACTCACAGCAAGGACGATATGGAGCTTCTGTTGAAGTGAATCAAGTAAAGAGGCCTAGAAACCGAGTTGATGTAGACATAGATGTAGATGAAGGTTCTCCTACAGCCATAACTTCTATAGAAATAATTGGGAACCAAGAGTTTGCAGATGATGATTTAAAAGGTATTTTTGAACTTTCAGAGGGAAATATTATCTCTGTTTTTACTGGAGATAATAAATACACCAGAGAAAAATTAAGAACAGATTTAGAAAATCTTGAAGCTTATTATAAAGATAGAGGATTCCTTCAATTTAGTATTAATTCATCACAGGTATCAATAAGTAGTGATTTGGAAGAACTTTACATAACTTTAATCCTCGATGAAGGTGAACAGTATAAAGTTGGTGAGGTAAATATTTCAGGTGAGCTGCCACTTGAAAGAGAATTTTTTGAAAAATTAATAAATATTCCTGAGGGATCGACTTACTCAGAATCAATAATTACAAGCTATGAAGAATTTTTTGCAAACATTCTTGGTAATGAGGGTTATACTTTTGCCGAAATCGATGGTGTGCCTACTATAAGTTCAGAAGACAAAGTCACAGATATTACCTTTGTATTTAATCCAGGAAGGAAAAATTATACCAGAAGGGTGATTTTCAGAGGGAATGATTTTACAACTGACGAAGTTTTAAGAAGAGAAATGAGACAGTTTGAAGGAGCGCCTGCTTCAAATCAATTAATTGAGCAATCTAAGATTTTTTTAGAAAGAACTGGTTTTTTTAAAACTGTAAGTGTAGAGACAGTTCCAGTTCCGGGAGAGGAAGACAAAGTAGATGTAGTGTTTGATGTTGAAGAGCAACAATACGGAAATATTATTGGTGGTTTCAGTTATTCTCAGTTTGGCTTTTCATTTAATTTTAATATTCAGCAAAATAACTTTTTGGGGAGTGGAAATACTGTGGGCATTGGATTGCAGACTAGTGATTACTCCAATAATATATTTCTTCAATATGAGAATCCTTACTATACAGTTGATGGTGTAAGCAGAGGATACTCGCTAAATTATCGTGAATTTGACTATGGATCATTTGGTCTATCAGAATATGACACTGAGTCATATGGATTAGGATTAAATTTAGGATATCCAATTTCTGATATTCAAAGACTAGGCCTAAATATTTCAGCAGATCATACAGAATTACAAAGTGGATCTCTGACATCTAGAGAAGTTTTAGATTTCGTTGAAACTGAAGGAAGTGTTTTCGATACACTGAAATTGCAGGGTTACTGGACAAGGGTAACTCTAAATAGAGGAATATTTCCTACTAAAGGTTCTTCAAACTCTATATCCTTTCAAACTACTGTTCCTGGTTCAACTTTAAACTATTATCGTGTTGATTATAGAAATGAGTTCTATCAACCTCTTGGAGGTGACTTTGTCTTCAAAATTTCATCAAGACTTGGTTATACAGGTATTTATGGTGATACTGAAATTCCTCCATACTTTGAAAATTTTTATGCAGGCGGTCCGTACTCGATTAAAGGCTACGAAACAAATAGTCTTGGTCCAAGAATAACTCAAGTACCATGTTATGAGTACGTATCTGCAGAGGATTATTGTCCACCACTAATTGATAATGATTTTGATGGTGAGCCAGATACCCCATATTATAATCAGTACAGCACATATAATATCAATAGACCCATTGGAGGTAATGTGCTTACTGAGACAAGCCTCAATCTTATTTTTAAGGTTCCTTTTGTTGAGGATCAATCTCAATTTCGTTCGGCATTTTTTATTGATTTAGGAAATGTTTTTTCAACGTATTGTTACCCTTATCAAAATCAGTGTTTTGAACCTAGCTTTGAGGAACTAAGAGGTTCTTATGGATTAGGAGGAAGTGCTATAACACCATTTGGTCCAATAAGTGTATATTTTGCTGTCCCATTCAATAATGATCCTTTTGACAGGACAAAAAGGTTTGAATTCACTGTAGGAAATAAGTTCTAAAATTCCTCGATTATTCAAAAAAAGTCATATAAAATAGCGAACTTATATGAACAAACTATTAATTGGATTTATCTTTATACTTTCACTTGGTGTTAATGCCGAAGGTACATTCGTTTTAAATGCGGAAGGTGCTATGCTCAATACGCAATACGCTAAAGACGCTTTCAAAGAATTAGAAGAAGACTCAGATTTTGTTGCAGACAAAGAAAGATTAGAGTTGCTTCAGTCTGAGGGTCAGGAGCTAGTTGAAAAGTTTCAGAAAGATAATGAGACATTATCTGATGAGCAGAAACTTGATATGCAAAAGAAAATTCAAGATAAGCAAAACGAAATTCAGTTTTTAGCAAATAAATTACAGACAAAACAGCAAGAAGCTGCACAAGCAGTAGTCGGTGCTCTAGCACAAGACTTCCAGGCTGTTTTAAGTGAATTAATAAATGCAAAGAAAATAGAATTGGTTGTCACACCTCAATCACTTTTTTATGCTAAACCAGAATTAGATATCACAGATGATGTTACTTCAGGCCTTGATGTCAGGTTAGCTAAAAAATCTGAAGAATAATCTAGTTAATGCCCACTCTTAGCTTAAGAGATATCGCAT
>JBJLJD010000006.1:0-125425 GCA_045563435.1 Gammaproteobacteria bacterium | reverse complement strand
TGCAGCCGTCAGGAGTAAATTCATCACCCAGTATAAGCTTTCCATCATACCTGCCATATTCAACCTTATAATCAACAAGAATTAAGCCAGCATCATCAAAAATCTTACAAAGGTATTTATTTATATCGAATGTAATTTTTTTCATCTGTTCTATTTCATCTGCTGTGCCCCATTTAAAAGCGATAATATGATTATCATTTATTAAAGGATCACCGAGATCATCATCCTTAAGAAAAAATTCAAAAAGGGGCTGCTCTTCAAACTTCATCCCCTCTTTTACTCCAAGCCTTCTGCATAATGAGCCTGTTGCAATATTTCTTACCACACATTCAACAGGCAACATATCTAATCTCTTTACAAGACTTTCATTGTCACTAGTTTGTTTTAAAAAATGTGTTTCAACACCATTTTCTTGGAGGTAAGTCATTATAAATGCATTAAATTTATTATTAATTGAACCCTTTCCACTTAGAGCTTCTTTTTTCTTACCATCAAATGCAGAAGTATCATCTCTGTAAACCATTAATAATTCATTAGCGCTTGAAGTCTCAAAAAGTGATTTTGCTTTACCTTCAGAAATTAAATTTTGTTTTTCCATCATGATAAATTCTCATTAATTTGGTCAACTAAATCATTAACACTGATACTTGTATTAGAAAGTTTTTTAAATTCTAAGATAGTATTTTCACCACTTTGAGTGAAGGTGAGTTCATAATCCACATCTGCAGCATCATTTGATCTGGAAAAAAATCCAAAGAAATTATTGTTTTCCTCGTCCACGCTGACTTGGAAGTACTTTAATTCTCTATTTCTGTCCTTAATTTCTAAACTAGAACGTTCTAATGCTCTTGAGATTGCTGACCATGTTCTTTCGAAGGTAAGCTTAAATTCGATTCCTATCTCCTTTTTAACATATACAATTCTAGTTTTTTTGTTGAGGTTCAAAGATTGTGCAGCTAATGAGTTTCCTTGGTATCCAGGAAGATTTTCTACAAAATAATTAGAAAAAGAATTATAAAAACCAACATCTACAGCTGCACCACTATTATCTTCAAGATAAATCTCGGAACTATTATTTCTAATTCCATGTTCGAGAATAATATTTATATCCGCACCATTTGCTTTACTCTTTGCTTTAATCTTGCCACTTGTAGGGTCTTCACTTTCAATATCATATTGAACAGCAAGAAGATCTTTTGTTAACGCCCACATTTTTGATGGAAGCGCCTCTATGTAAATCCAATAAATTTCTCCAAGTCTTCTAATTTCAACTTTTTCTGAATTTCCAGATGAAAAAATCTTTTTAGGTCTTGGAAGTTCACTTTGAGATAATGGATTATTCTGAATTGATGGGTAGGGGTAATCATTTGAAATTTCCAAATTTTCTGTTTCAGAATTTGTAACTAAGTCATCTCCCTCCTCTTTGTACCTTTCATTTGGATTTTCCCTTGCAAAAGAGCTAAGGAAGCTACATCCATTTATAAAAAAGATTATTAGAAAAATATTAAGTATTTGAGTAAATTTCATCAATTTCTTTCTCCAGTTTTTCCGGTATTCTCACAAGTGGTAACCTAAGATTATTCTCTAGCATTTTTATTTTTGCAAGTAGATATTTAGAGGGTCCAGGACTATTCTCAAGTAAAATATTGAATAACTTTTCATATTTTTCGCTTATTGAAGCAGCCTCTTCGAAATTTTTCTCTTGAATTAAATCAGAAATTTGTTTCATTACTTCTGGAACTATATTAGCCGCAACAGAAATGATGCCTACTGCACCATATTTTCCAAACTCAACAAAACTGGGGTCATCTCCGGATAATAAGTGAAAATCTTTTCTTTTTTCTAGAAGCTTTGAAAGCTTTTCCATTCTATCATTTGTATTTACTGCCTCCTTAATGCCTGCGATATTATTTTCATCTAACAATTCATAAACAGATTCAGGCTGTAGATCAACTCCCGTCCTTCCTGGAACATTATATAAATAAATTGAGGCATCAGAACTTGCTAGCTTTTTAAAGTGAGCTATTAAACCGTCTTGTGAAGGCTTATTGTAGTAAGGGGTTACAGCTAAACATTTATTTATTCCACAGCTAAGAGCCAAATCTATGAACTTTAATGAATCTGAAGTAGATGTACTTCCTACTCCAGCCATTAATGGAATTGAAGTGTTATCACTAGCAAATTTAAAAATTTCTTGTCTTTCTGATATCGTTAAAGTCCCAGCTTCACCTGTTGTTCCAATCAAAACAATACCATCAGTTTTAGCACCTTCATGAAATAGAAAAAGCTTCTTTAAAGAGTCGAAATCAACTGAGTAATCAGATTTCATGGGTGTAACTATCGCGACTATACTTCCTTTCATTTTTTTTTATTCTTATAATCCTATTTGTGAATAATAAAACAAAAGCTCCAAGTTTTTTAGGACTGATCACAGAAAATGAATCTTTAAATTTAAAGGACTTTTCTGGAAAATATTTAGTTTTATACTTTTATCCTAGAGATATGACCTCGGGATGCACTCTTGAAAGCCAAGATTTTAGAGACCACTATAAAAATTTTCAAAAATATAATTGCGAAATATTGGGTGTTTCAAGAGATACAATTAAATCACATAATAAATTTTGTGAAAAAGAATCACTTCCATTTAAGTTAATTTCAGACCCAGATGAAAAATTATGTAAAGCATATGATGTGATGAAAGAGAAAAGTATGTATGGAAAGAAATTTATGGGGATTGAAAGAAGTACGTTTCTGATTAACCCTAACGGTGAAATTATAAAAGAATGGAGAAAAGTGAAGGTTCCAGGTCATGTTGAAGTGGTCCTTTCTGAATTAAAAGAAGCCTCTTAAGAATCAATATATTTCCAATTATCTAAAATAGATTTTACAAAACTTGCTAAGGGTACAGAGAAAAACACACCCCAAATTCCGAAAATTGCACCAAAAAAGAAGACTGATAAAAGAACAACAACAGCTGGTAACTTTACAACTCCTGACATAAGAAATGGTAGAAAAATGTTGCCATCAATGAATTGAAGAATTCCAAATGCTATAAGAATAACAATTACATATGGATCTAAACCAAATTGAGCAAGTGAAATTATTAGAATTGGTATTGTCATAAAAACAGGGCCAAAAAAAGGAATTAACTGACTTAAGCCAAGTGTTGTCCCTAAAAGAATTGGGCTATTTAACCCTAGAAAGTAAAATAACAGACTTCCAAAAATAGCTACTATAAAAACTTCAATAAACTTACCTTTAAAATAGTTTTGGAAATTTACATTGGCCTCATTCCAAACCTTTGAAAGAAACTTTCTTTTTTTTGGAACAAATCTTGAAAAACCACTTGATAACGTTTCAGTATCCCAAAGCCAAAAAAACAAAAAAATTGGAACTAAAATCAACCCCAAAAAAAGATTTGCTGTTTCTTGAGCTCTAGATACTCCAAATGAAATTACACCAGTTAAAAAACCGCTTAAATCGGAAAGAAGAGATTGTGCACTTTCTATCGATTCAATAGGTGCGTTTAAACTACCCAACGCTTGGGCTACAGGCTCCAAAATAAATAATAAGCTTGGGATGTCGTCTATAAATGCTTCTGTTTCGTTTATAAAAAGTGGTACAAAAAGAAGTAAAAAAGCTGACGCAAGCAACATAACTATTGAAAAGGTTATAAAAACACTTATTTTTCTGGGAATACCAATTTTTGTGAAATAAGTATTTACAGGCCTAAACAGTACTGCCAGAACAATACTTATGAGTATTGGAGATGCTAAGTCTCCAAAAATCCAAAGAGTAAGTAAGCCAAAAGATAATGAAGTTACCAAAAAAATAAGCTGCTGGCTTTTAAATAATGTATTAAATCGCATTTTTTGTTGAATCTTTATTTAAAAATCCTATCAAATAATTATAGTTAAGTATCTGATGAAAAAAATATTTTATTCGTTTTATTTATTTTTGTCCTCTTTCATTGTTTCTCAAGAAAGCAGTATAGAGCTTCCACTCATTGGAGACAGACTTAGTGGAGCTGTATCAGAAACAGAGGAAGAGATCTTAGGACGTCAGTTTTTAAGAGATTTAAAAAGAGAGACAGACATACTCTATGATCCCATAATTCAGGAATGGACAGAATTATTTGTTTATAAAATTGGTGAGTCAAGCAAGGTAAATAAAAAGACATTTGAAATATTAGTTATTGAGGACAACAGGCTAAATGCATTTGCAGCTCCCGGAGGAGTAATTGGCATAAATGCAGGTTTATTCAAACATGCTGATAATGAAGCACAATTTGCCTCTGTTGTTGCGCACGAATTAGCTCACCTAAGTCAAAGACATTTTGCTAGACAAATTTTAGAGAACAGTGATAGAAGTAATGCAAATATGGCAACAATACTTGCTTCTATTGTTGTTGCTGTAGCTTCAAGGAATCCCGCAGCACTTATTGGTGGACAAGGCTTGCTTATTAATCAAAGACTAAGGTTTTCAAGGCTCTATGAATCTGAAGCAGATAGAGAGGGTTTTTTCACTTTAGAAAAATCAGGATACAAAACCTCAGAAATGTCAGAGATGTTTAAAAATATGCAGGAAATTAGAAGGCTATCTGGAGATAACATACCCGAGTTTTTATTAACTCACCCAATAACTACTCGTAGAGTTACTGACTCTAGAGAAAGAGCAAGAAATTCAAATGGAGATGGAACTGTTAATAGTTTTAATTATCGATTAATCAAAGCAAGAGTAAAATTTCTTATGATGGATAACCTATCTATTAAGGCATTTGAAAAGGATATTGAAGATAATGATGAAGGTAAATACTTCTCTGCATTAATTGAAAAAAAGAAATTAAACTTTACCAAATCAATTTCAATCCTTGATGAACTCTCTAAAAAATATCCTGATAATTTAATTATTAAAACAACAATTGCCGAAACCTTAACCGAATCTGGAAATATCAATAGAAGCAAAAGTTACACTGAGGAATTATTAGATATTTCTTTAGGAAACTACCCAATTAGCTTTAATCTTGCCAAAACTCATATTCTGGAAGGAGATTACATTGCAGCTGAGCAAATATTAGAAGACATAAAATTTTATAGACCTGTTGATATAAATCTGCTAAAGCTTCTAGGGGAAGTTCAACAAAAAAGTAATAATATGCTCAGTTTCCACTTAACAAATAGTGAATATCTTTTCTACTCTGGCAGATATGAAGAGGCTCTTGCAGATCTTTATCAAGCAAGAAGATTAGCTGTTAACAACTTTAAAATTAAAGAAATAATCACAGAAAGAATAGTTTTTTTGCAAAAATATTTAGGAAAAATTCCTAGAGGTTAGCTTTAAAAAAATGGGAGACATCCTTCCAAACTGTTTCTTTTTCAACATCAGATAGTGGCTCATGCCTAGACTTTTCATAGGCTTTAAACTTTGTACTAAAGCCCAATTCAAGAAATTTTTGATGCATATCGAATGCTTGTTTACCCATGTTATTTACAGTATCAAATGATCCTGTAATAAAGAAAAAGGGTATTTTTTTGTTGAATTGTTTATATGTATCTTTTTTCCATAAATTGGTACAACCATTTTTTAAATCCATCCAAAATTGATTAGTCATCGGAAAACCGCAAAGATCGTCATCAATATATTCATCAACATTCTTATTGTCACTTGAAATATAGTCGTGCGTAGTCCTGTTTGGTTTAAAAAAGGAATTGTGTTTTTTAGTTGTAAACTCCTCCATAGTGCTATTGATTTTTTCAGGATATGAAAGATTATATTCCGGCCATAAAACTAAATTATTTAAAAACATTTCAATATCATTCCTGCTAAAAGCTGCGCTTAAAATTATTCCATCAAAATGAATATTTTTTCTTAGCACTGCCAAACAAATCACTGTACCCAGGCTATGGGCTAATAGAAAATGTTTATTGGCAGGATGTTTTTTTCTAATAAAAGAATTTAATTCAATAATTTGATCAACAACTTTTTCAAAGCCATCAGATTTATCTAAATATCCCCTCAATTTGCCATCTTTTACATGTAATCCATGTCCAAGATGATCATTACAATAAACTTGGAAACCCTTATCATTCAGCGCTTTAGCAGTGAGATCATATCTTTTATGATGCTCCGCAAGTCCATGAATAATTTGAACCGTTGAATGGGGATTGGTTGCTTGCAACCATTTAGCTCCTCTTAGATTTCCATGCTCGCCCTTTATGGAAAACTCTTTCATAAAAAACTACTTTAATAATTTAGCAAAACTATCAAATTGCTCTCTTTCTGTTCTAAAAGAATTGGCTGGATGCTCTTGGTCCTCATAGCCTAAAGAAATTCCACACCATAAAATTTCATCATCTCCGTATTCAAGATGTTTTTTTAATAATTTTGGAAATCCTGCCCATGCCTCTTGCAAACAAGTGCCAAGCCCCTTGCCAACAGCTGCAAGACATATACTTTGAATAAAGTGCCCAACATGACCCCAGCCGTTTGGGCCAACAGATTTGTGAACTGTTACAAATATACCAACTGGCGCATCAAAAAATTCATAATTTTTCTTTGCCCAGGCCATTCTTTTATCCATTTGATCTCGCTCTATACCTAACGCTCCATATAATCCAAAACCACATGCTCGTTGCCTTGCTTTGTACCAATCAGGCATGCCTTCTTTGGAGGGATACACTTGGTATTCCTCTGTCTCTATCTCGCCTTTGTCAAATTTTTCACATGCTTCTTTAACTAATTTATTTCTAGCCTCGCCCATTACTACATAAACTTTCCATGGTTGGGAGTTGACTCCAGATGGTGAAAATTTTGAAGTTTCTAGGATGTCTTTTACAACGTCTTCAGAAACGTCCTTGCTTAAATAACCTCTAACTGAATGCCTTTTTTTAATTGCTTCTAATATATCCATAAGAGTGAAATTATAAACTGATACTATTTAAATTTATAACTATCTATTTGTTAGTTTTAGATTATTTTTAATTTTATTATGTTTTTTTCTGCTCAATTTATAATTTAAAAAAATTAACATTGGAAATAGAAATAGCAATGACACTACTGGACCATGTAATGTAAATAAAGAGACAAGCTGTTCAGAAGAGGGTTCACTTCCACCTGGAGGATAATTAATTATCCATAAAAAGAACATTGATATAAACTGACCTAAACCAGACATACATTTTGAACAGAATGATGTTAAAGAGGAAACGGCACCTTCTTGTCTTTTTTCTGATTGGAATTCAATTTCATCAATTATATCTGGGACCATCGATTCTCTTGTCATAAGCGAAATAAGTGAGAATATTGAAGAAAAGAGGATCATAACTGACATAAAGTTAAGAATTTTACTTTGTTCCATTCCGTCAAATAAACCTAAGTAATGCGTAATGAATGGTAGTGAATGTGTTAAAGATAATAAAATCAAACTAGCTATTACAATTTTTTCTTTATCTAAATATTTTGTGATAATGGGTGTAACAATCCAACTCACAATTGCAGCAAGAATATAAAAATATATAAGAACACGTAAATCTAATGGGTCAAATTGCCAAAATTTTGTGTAAGTTAAAAAACTTAAACTGTTTGCCAATCCCCAAGTTCCCTGAATTAAAAGAGAGCCAAAAATAAAAAGTACTAATGTTTTGCTTTTCAGCACAAACGAAAGTTCTTTTTTTAAAATTTTAAAGTCAGCTTCTCTTTGTTTAGGTTTCCATTCATATAATTCTGGAATTACTTTTTTTGATCCAAGAAGAGAAATTACTCCAAAAATTAACATAGATGAACTACCAAAAATACCTATATAAAGCCATTTATACGGGTCACTTATGAAATAACCTAAGAAGCTATAAACCACAAGAGAGTGTCCGGCACCTATTATCCACTGGTAACCTTCTCGCATTGACATGACTCTTGAATTATTCACATAATTGCCTCCTAATTCAGAAAATAAAGCTCTGTGAGGAACATCAAATATGCTTACAAAAAACCTTGTTAGAATTAGAAAAAAAAGCAGCCAAAAAAATAGAAAGTACTGGTTTTCACTCCAAGAGGGATCTGGAATAAAAAGCATTACATAACAAATGCAAATTGGAAGAAGCGATAAAAACATATAAGGGTATCTCCTTCCCAAATCAGTTTTTGTTCTATCAGAAAAAGTTCCAATAGCTGGATCTGAAAAGGCATCAAATAAAAGAGCTAATAGTACTGCTGAGCCGGTTAAAAGTGGATTTAAACCTAAAAATGTTAAATAAAAAAAGCCAAGAAAAAATGAAAAAAAATCGGTCTTTATCGCATTAATTCCTCCTCCGAAACCAAGAAGAATTCTTTGCCAAAAGCTTATTTTCATAAATTAAAGAAGTAAATTACTTAGAATATATCCTAATATAATTTTGTTTATTTTTTAAAAGCTGGTGGGTCGTATAGGATTCGAACCTATGACCAACGGGTTAAAAGCCCGGTGCTCTACCAGCTGAGCTAACGACCCAGAAAAGTGGTATTTTATACCAGTACAACAATGTCTTAAAGTCCAAATTTATTTTATATAAATTAAATTATAAATATGGTTCGTAATCTTCTCTATACATTGTTTCTAGAAGATATATAAAGCTTTCCCAATTCAAATCAATGAGCATTTTTGAATTGCTTAGCTTTTTATTAAGCAAACAAGTCTGAAGCCTAACTCTAATTGGTTTGTTGTCAAACTTATACACTAAAACCGGAAATTCATCTTCAGGTGTAACTCCTAGTACTTGCTTCCACCATGCGAAAGGAGGTTCAAATCCTTTCTTGTAAGCTTTACATTCAATGTTCCATCTACCGAGTTTTAAATCTGGATGATTTTTTTCTTGGTATTGAGTAAGAATTCTTCTCACAGGCCTTTTTAGAGCAAGATCCTCCTGCAGTTTTTTTGAAATTTTCCTTTCAAAATCGTGACCTTTTTTTCTTTGGTTTATAGTCATTTTTCAAATACCTCGCCATCCAATTCAGCGTTTGTGAAAACTTCCTGAACATCATCAAGGTCTTCCAAGGAGTCAGTAAGTTTTAAAATCTTTTCAGAACTTTCTAAGTTTAGCTTAATTTGATTTTCAGACTCCATCAAAATCTCTGTTGATTCAACATTAAATGATTTATTTTCAATGGCACCTTTTAATTTTGATAAATTTTTCGGATCACAATGAAGTTCTGTTTTTTCATCGCCTAAATCTAAAATATCTTCAGCCCCACTCTCAATTGCTAGTTCATAAAATTTTTCATCTGCTGAACTATTATTAACAAAAATTTTACCTATAGATTTAAACATGTAGGCAACGCTTCCAGATGTACCCAAATTCCCACCGGATTTTGTGAAAGCATGTCTAATTTCAGAAACAGTTCTATTTTTGTTGTCAGTTAGAGTTTTGATAAATACAGCAATTCCCTCTGGTCCGTATCCCTCATATATAACCTCTTCTAAATTTTGTCCCTCTTGTCCTCCTGCACCTCTTTGAATTGCTCTATTAATTGTATCTTTGCCCATGTTTGCTGATAAAGCTTTTTCATAAGCTAGTCTTAGTCTTGGGTTGTCTTCAACAACTCCACCACCCTCCTTTGCTGCAACAGTTAACTCTCTAATTACTTTTGTAAAAACAGCTCCTCTTTTGGCATCCTGTCTTGCCTTTCTGTGTTTGATGTTTGCCCACTTAGAATGTCCTGCCATTACTCTTCAATTTTCTTTATATTCAACTCCTCTAGACTTTCATCGGGAACCTCTCCTGGCGCTTCTGTAAGTAAGCACATTGCAGATTGAGTTTTAGGAAACGCAATAACATCTCTTATAGTCTCTGCGCCTGTAAGAATCATCGCAATTCTATCTAAACCAAATGCAATACCTCCATGAGGAGGACAGCCTGTGCCAAGTACTTTTAAAAAAAATCCAAATTTTTCATTAGCTTCTTTTTGACTTAAGTTAAGAAGTTTGAATATTTGCTCTTGGATTTCTTTGTTATGAATCCTTATTGAACCACCCCCTAGCTCTATTCCATTTACAACAAAGTCATATGCTCTTGATTTAATAGTATTTATATCAATTTTTTGCGGTTCCTCTAAATTAGACTGAGCGGGACTAGTAAAAGGATGATGTAATGCAGATACTTTGCCATCATTATCTTTTTCAAACATTGGAAATTCAGTAACCCAACATGCTTCATAGCCATTTTTTAATAAATTCAAATCTTTACCAATTTTATTTATTAATCTACTCATGTAATCATTTACAATCTTGGCTTTACCAGCTCCAAAAAAAACTAGGTCATTCTGTTTAAGATTTAATTCTTTTATCAAATTATCTATACATTCTTCAGATAAATATTTGAGTATTGGTGAGCTTACTCCTTCATAACTAACATTCTCGACTTTTATGTAAGCTAATCCTCTAGCTCCAAATTCTTTAACAAAATCTGTGTATCTATCAATCTGTCCTCTTCCAATTTCATCTCCATCCTTTATGACTAATGCTGCTATTCTTGATTCATCATCGTTTGCAGGTTCTGAGAAAACTTTAAATTCTTCTTTTTCAAAAAGCTTCTTTACCTCTATAAGTCTCAAAGGATTTCTTAAATCTGGCTTGTCACTACCAAATTCTTCCATAGCCTTTTCCCATGTTATAACTTCAATATTCTTCAGATCTTCTTTAGCAATTTCTTTGAAAACTTTTCTCATTAAGTCGTTTGTAAGATCCATGATGTCTTTTTCCTCAACAAATGACGACTCGATATCAAGCTGAGAAAATTCTGGCTGTCTGTCTGCTCGTAAGTCCTCGTCTCTAAAGCATCTGGCAATTTGATAATACTTTTCAAAACCTGAAATCATTAACATCTGCTTGAATAGCTGTGGAGATTGCGGAAGTGCAAAAAAACTACCTCTATTTGTTCTGCTAGGTACTAAATAATCTCTTGCTCCTTCAGGGGTCGCTTTTGTAAGAATTGGGGTTTCAATGTCAATGAAGTCTTTCTTTTCAAGTTCTTTTCGGACAATTTGAGAAATTTTAGATTTTGTCTCAAGATTTTTTTGCATTTCTGGTCTTCTTAAGTCAAGAGTTCTATTTTTTAAACGCACCTCTTCACTAACTTCAGCAGATTGATCTAATGGAAATGCTGGTGTCTCTGCTTCATTTAAAACAATTATTTCATCAGCAATAATTTCAATAACTCCTGTTGTAAGATCTTTATTTTCAGCGTCTTCGGGACGCTCATTTACTTTTCCAGAAATTTTTAAAACAAATTCACTTCTTATTTTTTCTGCAAGTGAAAAAGGATTTTTATTCTCCGGATTTACAACGACCTGCACAATTCCAGTCTTATCTCTGATATCTAAGAAAATAACGCCGCCATGGTCTCTTCTCCTATGGACCCAGCCACAAACGGCAACAATTTTATTAATGTGCTTTTTAGAGAGCTCTCCGCAATAATTACTTCTCATCTTTTTTTTGCTTTATTTTTTACTTTTCTATTTCTGGTGAGTGGATATTTTTTTATTATATTTTTTAAAATCAGTTTCATGCCACCCATCACCCTTTAATCTAAATCCTCAGCAGATATCAACTTTATAACCCCTCCAGATTTCTTACATTTTAAACAACTTTTTAGTGGTTTTTCGTTTATTTTCTGAAGTGCTTCAAAATTTGAATTACTTACATCACAGTAATAGTCATAAATCGGCATAATAAAAAAGAAATTACAATATAATTAACATTGGAGATTATAGTGTATTTCTCAAAATTATTCGTCCCAACAGTAAAGGAAGATCCCTCAGATGCAGAGCTTATTAGTCATAAGTTGATGGTGCGTTCTGGAATGATAAAAAAAACTGCAGCTGGAATTTACAGCTGGTTACCCTTAGGTCTTAAAGTTCTTAAAAAAGTAGAGGAAATAGTCAGAAAGAATTTAAATAACTTCGATGCTGAGGAAATTCTTATGCCTATGGTACAACCTGCAGAATTATGGAAGGAATCAGGAAGATATGGTGAGTATGGCAAAGAACTTCTTAAATTTGACGACAGGTCAAATAGAGGGTTTGTATTGGGCCCAACTCATGAAGAAATAATATGTGAAATTTTTAGATCTCATCCAAAGAGTTATAAAGATTTGCCTGTTAACCTTTATCAAATACAAACTAAGTTTAGAGATGAAATTAGGCCTAGATTTGGCGTTATGAGATCAAGAGAATTTTTAATGAAAGATGCATATAGCTTCGATATTGATGAGAAAGGTCTAGTTAAAAGTTATGGGAAAATGAAGGATGCTTACATAAGTATATTTGATGAAATTGGCTTAGATTATAGAATTGTTAAGGCAGATTCTGGAAATATCGGTGGAGATGTAAGTGAAGAATTTCATATTCTTGCTGATTCAGGTGAAGATTTGATTGCCGTAAGTGATAGCAGTGATTTTGCAGCAAACGTAGAGGTTTTAAATTACGATAAAGATCCCAGTGAGCTTGAGGGAAAAAAATCTCCTGATGGTAAAGGTAAACTTAAAATTAAGAGGGGAATTGAAGTTGGTCATATCTTTCAATTAGGTCAAAAATATAGTCAAGCGATGAATGTTGGGGTTAAAGATATGAATGGAAACTCTATACATCCTTTTATGGGCTGTTATGGAATCGGAGTATCTAGAATTGTTGCTGCCGCAATAGAGCAAAATCATGATGATAGAGGAATTCAATGGCTAGATAAGATTACTCCTTTTGGAGTGAATATTATTTGTTTAGATCCTGAAAGTGATGAAATCCTGAAAGTTTGTTCTGAAATTTATAGTATCTTACAAAAATCTGGCTTTGAACCTTTGTTAGATGATAGAGATATAAGGGCTGGAATAAAGTTTAAGGAACATGAACTTTTAGGTATACCTTATTCAATTATTATTGGTCCTAATAACTTTAAAAATACAAAACTAGAGTTTGGTATCAGAGCACAAAATGAAAAAATAGATATGAAATTAGACGATATTAAAAAATATTTAGGAGAAAAATATGATTAGATTTTTTACTACCATAGGCGGGTTTCTATTAGGTTCACTGCTTATTACGCTTTTACTTATCTTTGCATTAAATCCATCTTTTTTAGCAAAGCAAGTTTTAAGCTATGGCGCTAAAAGTTTTGGAGTTCCATCAACAAATAAGGTTGATAAGTTTCTTGATCAAACCATTATCGATGGAGCTATTGATTCTCCCCTTGCATTAACATACTTAGGGCTTGATTCTTTAAATTTCTTAACAGGACACAAATCAAAACTGGGCGACTACAGTTTAGAAAAGTCCGAGAGTGACTATGAAGAGAGTTTAAAACAATTGAATTATCTAAGCAGATTCAATCAAAATGATATGCCTGATGGTAATTATAATTTACAAATAAAAAGATTTAGTCTTGATAATGATATTAGAGGTTTTGAGTCTTTCAGATTTCATTCTAGCCCTGTAACTCAATTTTTTGGAGCACATTTAAGTCTAGTAGAGTTTCTAACAGATCAACACAAGGTGAATAATGAAAGAGATATTAAATTTTATTTTGATCGTATAAATGAGGTTCCAAGAGTCATTGGAGAGATTATAGGTTTTTTAGATAAGAGAGCAGAGAATGGGATATTTTCTCCAGAATTTGTCTACAAAAAAGCTATGGGTCAAATTGATAATCTTTCTACTGGAAGAATTGAGGATCATCCATTGTATAAAACACTTGAGCAAAAAATTGATGAAATAAATTTGTCAAAAAATAAGAAGGAAAATTATCTTGATGATACTAAAAATTTAATTAAAGAGGTTTTTGTACCTGCTTATAGAAGACTTTTCAACACACTAGAAGGCCAAAGCAAAAATGCAAGAGAAATGGTAGGTGTTTGGGGCTTACCTAATGGTAATGATTATTACAAACATAGGCTAAGAATCTATACAACTACTGATTACTCTGCAGATGAAGTACATAATATTGGGCTTAAGATGGTAAGTGAAATTCAAAATAAAATTAGAAGCATTCTTGAATCCGAGGGTTACGATATTTCTAGACCTCTACCAGAGCTATATGAAGTATTAAATAGTGAAGAGAGATTTTACTATGAAGACTCAGATGAAGGGAGAGAACAAATACTCACTGACTATACAAAAATTCAAAATGAAGCTATGAAAAAAATGCCTGATTATTTTAATGAATTACCTAAATCTGAAGTAATTGTAAAAAGAGTTCCAATTTACTCTGAACAAAGTGCTGCTGGTGGCTATTATCAAAGTCCTGCTTTGGATGGTTCAAGACCTGGGGTATTTTATGCAAATCTATATGATATTAAGGCAACAAAAAAGTTTGGAATGCCAGCACTGTCATTTCATGAAGCTGTACCAGGACATCATTTTCAAAATGCCTTAAATATAGAAAACAGTACTCAAACTTTGTGGAAAAAATTTGGATATGGAACATCAGCTTATGGTGAGGGATGGGCCTTATATGCTGAAAGGTTAGCTATAGAAATTGGGTTAGTTGAAGATCCATATGATTTAATTGGATCATTACAATCTGAACTATTTAGAGCTGTTCGATTAGTTATTGATACAGGTATGCACAGCAAAAAATGGACAAGAGAAAGAGCAATTGATTACATGATTAAAAATGTAGGTTCTGAAGAGAGTGAAGCAATCTCAGAGGTTGAAAGGTATATAGTTTGGCCAGCACAAGCCTGCGCCTATATGATTGGTCGAATTAAAATAATGGAACTAAGGGATAGAGCAAGAAAAGAGCTAGGGGATAACTTTGATATTAAGGACTTTCACTCAGCAATTCTTATGAATGGATCCCTACCACTAACTGTTCTTGAGTCAGTGATAGAAGATTACATAGCAGAAAGTAAAATCTAATATCTATTCAGATATAACTTTTTCTATATCAGTAAGGATATTAGGATTTTCATCAAGAAATTCTGTTACCTTAGACATTCCCTGACCAATCTTATCGCCTTTATAGCTATACCATGATCCAGCCTTTTCAACTATTCCTTTTTGAACTGCATATTCAATAATTTCAGCTTTTCTATTTATGCCCTTTCCATAAAGAATTTGAAATTCTGCTACTTTAAATGGTGGTGCCATTTTATTCTTAACAACTTTTACTCGTGTTTCATTTCCGGTAACTTCATCACCATCTTTTATTGCACCGATTCTTCTAATATCTAACCTTACACTGGAATAGAATTTCAATGCATTCCCCCCAGTAGTTGTTTCTGGACTCCCAAACATTACTCCGATTTTCATCCTTATTTGATTGATAAATATAACGAGCGTATTTTTTTTCTGGATGCTACCAGTAATCTTTCTTAGTGCTTGTGACATCAATCTTGCTTGCAACCCAACGTGTGAATCACCCATATTTCCCTCTAATTCAGCTCTAGGGACTAATGCTGCAACACTATCAATTACTATTACATCAAGCCCTCCACTCTCAACCAACTTATCAGTAACTTCTAAGGCTTGTTCACCTGTATCAGGCTGTGAAATAAGCAGCTCGTCAATATCAACACCTAAAGCTTTGGCATATTCTGGATCTAATGCATGCTCTGCATCAATAAATGCAGCAGTTCCACCTGCTTTTTGGCATTCTGCTATTATTTGAAGTGTAAGAGTTGTCTTTCCAGAAGATTCTGGACCGTATATTTCAACTACTCTACCTTTAGGCAAACCATTAATACCTAATGCCTTGTCTAAACCAAAAGAACCTGTAGAAATGGAAGGGACCTCGACAGTATCCCTTGTTCCGAGCTTCATGATAGTTCCTTCACCAAAATCTTTTTCGATTTGCTTAAGTGCTGATTCTAACGATGTTTTTTTATTATCTGCCATAATTTTTCCTTAGTAGTGTATATATATACAGTACTTACTTTTTTTTAAATAATCAAGAAAAAAAACATTTTTTTCTTTATTTTTTTAAAAGAGCATATATCAAGTAAAATACTCCAATGGCATTCATAGTTACTGAATCATGTATACAGTGTAAACATACCGATTGCGTAGAGGTTTGTCCTGTAGATTGCTTTTATGAAGGTCCTAATTTCTTAGTAATTAATCCAAATGAATGCATAGATTGTGGTCTTTGTGAGCCAGAATGTCCTGAAAAAGCTATTTATGCAGAGGATGAACTGCCACCAGATCAAATTCATTTTGTTGAAATAAATGATGATTTGTCTGCTGTTTGGCCAAATATAACGCAAAAAAAAGAGGCTTTGCCCGAGGCTGCCAAATTTAGTTCTATAAAAAATAAAATGGATCTTTTAAAAAAAGATTAATTTAAATGCAGCCACACAGATGGAATTGAGCCAAAGATTAAACCAGAAAAAAATACCTTTACTGAATTCTCATTTTTTTTAAAACTTTTGATTATTTCATTTGGGACAATAAAAAATGATATTAGCAATCCAAGTATTAGTGGAGAAAGAAGTAAAAAATCAAAATTTTTTAATGAAATTATTACTTCTTGATAAACCCCTAAAAGGACTAAAACTAATGAACCAGAAATTCCTGGCAAAATAAATGCTGTAAAACTTAAAAATCCCGCAAAAACTAAAAATAAAATCTTTAATGGAGGAGCAAAATCTGAATAAGAAAACTCTATTAAAGTTAGGCTAATACAAGATGCAATAAAAATTCCAGAGAAAAAATATAATGGGAATTTAGCTGAAATTGTGAATCTTTGATCTAATAAACAATTTTTTAGTACAGCTAAAACCATCACTAAAGAAAGAAAGATTTTAAATTCGAACAAAAAATTTGTTATTAGATAATTTATTAAATTTACAGCTAAAAAAATTGCCATAATCATGCCCAAAAGGAGTGGAGCTGAAAATCCTAGATTGATATTTTCTTTTATATTTTTAAAAGAAAATTTGAATTGTGAAGGGCTAAAAAAAGATATTATTCTTACAAATTCATTATAAACATTGAATAAACCAGCTACTGTTGCCCCAGAAATGCCAGGAGTGATTTCGGCTAACCCCATAAAGAAACCGGATACAAATCTGTAAAAAAATTTATGCACCTGGGAGATTTCCTCTAAATTTTGAAAGGCTGGTCATGTCCCAAAATAAAGGAGTTACTGAAATGAAGTTTGTTTTAATTGCTTCGAAATCTGTGCCTTCAAGATTTCCAGCAGGAGGACCTGATTTTCCAATTTTATAACTTATTGAATTTTCATTCCCTTTAAATTCAGGTGCAAGAGGCACTCCTCTATTTCCGAGTTTAGTGAGCTTAAACCCTTCGATTTGATTAAATTTTAAATTTGGGACATTCATATTAATCACGACACCATCATTTGGTTTACCTCTGTAATTCTCAATTATTTGATCAAGCATCATTTTTGTAGCAAGTATTGATGATTCAAATTCCTCAAAGGATTTTCCTGCTATAGAAATAGCTAAAGGTGGATAATGTAATTTTCTCGCAGTGAAAGCTGCGCCAAGTGTACCTGAATGAATAACATCATCTCCCATATTTGCACCTCTGTTAATACCGGAAATTACAATATCTGGGATTTGCTCTAAAATAGCCATTAAACCCATGAAGACGCAATCAGCTGGCGTTCCATCTACGGAGTATATATTGTTGGAAAGTTTTTCAATTTTTACATCCGACCTAAGTGTTATAGCAGCGCCCTGGCCGCTCTTATCTTTTGAGGGTGCAATTAATGTTACATTATGACCATCTTCCTCCAGAGCCTTCAATAAACTTAATGTAATATTTGAATCGACTCCGTCATCATTTGTTAAAAGAATTTTCACCTTGAAATTTTTATAATTGTTTGTGCTGCTGCACCATCATTATTACCTATAAAACCCATTTTTTCTGAAGTTTTTGCTTTTAAACCAATATTTTCTTCATTGAGTTTAAGAATTTGACTTAAATTTTTGATAATTTTAGCCTTATATTGATTGAGTTTTGGCTCCTCAAGTATCACAACAATATCAACTTGAATTAGTTTAAAACCTTTTTTTGCAAGTAAATTATTTGTTATTGCGAAAAGCTTACTGCCTTCAGCATCTTTCCATTCTGGAGTATTTGGAAAATGTTCTCCAATATCTCCATCACCAATTGAGCCAAGCATGGCATCAACTATTGAATGAAAAATGATATCTCCGTCAGAGTGAGCATCAAAACTTTTATTAAAAGGAACTTTTATCCCACCAAGAGTTAAATACTCACCCTCTTTAAACCTATGGCTATCAAAACCTAAACCAACTTTTTCCTCTGGCTTATAAAAGTTAATTGCATCTTCAGAAACTGTAACCTTTATATTTTTACGCTTTCCTGGAATAAATCTTACAGTTCCTCCTGAATGTTCAATTGCTTCTGATTCGTCACTTGGAATGTAATTTTCTTTTAGACAAATCTCTAGTGATGATTCTAAAGATTTTGCTTTTGTAATTTGTGGAGTTTGGGCAAGGTAAAAATCATTCCTATCTACACTTTTCTCAACAAATAAAGTTTCTCGATTTATATTTTTTAAAGATTCATATACGGGTAATCCATAAACCAAACAATCCTCATTTTGATTTTCAAATTCTTCTATTAAAAGGTGTATATCTTCTTGATCTATAAAAGGCCTAACAGCATCATGCACTATTACATAATCATCTTTATCGACTAATTTAAGAGCTTGTAGTACAGATTCTGCTCTTGTTTCACCACCTGTGACAGTGACTATATTAAGAGCATCTGGTAAATCTAATTGTTTAAATTCCTTGTCATTTTTATGCAGTGGAATAACAATTTTTTTAATTTCAGAAATATCTCTAAAAATATTAAGTGTCTTTTCAAGAATAGTTTGGTTATCAATCTTGAAGTATTGTTTTGGCATTTCAGGACTAAACCTTGTTCCTAGACCAGCAGCTGCAAGGATTAATGAAATTTTTTTATTATTCTGGTTCGATTTCAAAATACTCCTCACCCTCTTTAATTAATCCAAATTCTTCACGAGCCATATTTTCCACATAACTTTCATCATTTTTGATTGAGTCAATTTTTTCTATAAGTTCAGTATTTTCATTATTAATTTTAGTTAGCTCCTTTTCTTTCGAAATAACAACATTAGAAATTTTGTTGTTTGAATTAATGCTGTAAGTTCCCAATAATATGTCGTATGAAATTAAAGCAATAACAATTGATAAAAAAATTATTCCAATGACTGTTATAAGACTATTAATTTTATTTTTTTGGGTAGAGCTCATTTTCAATAATTAGTAGTCTATTGTATTTTGAGTTTCTATCTGATCTTGATGGTGCGCCGGTCTTTATTTGCTTTGCGTCCACTCCAACAGCAAGATCAGCTATAAAAGAATCTTCTGTTTCTCCAGACCTATGTGAAATGATAGTATTAAATTCGTTTTCTTTTGCAAGCTGAATGCTTTCCAAACTTTCAGTCAGCGTTCCTACTTGATTGGGCTTTATAAGGATTGCATTCCCAGCGTGTGAGTCTATTCCCTTTTTTAATAACTCTCTCTGAGTTACAAATATATCGTCTCCGACTATTTGTACTCCATTTAATTCCCTTGTTAATTTTCTCCATCCATCCCAATCATCCTCATGCAAGGGATCTTCGATAGATTTAATATCAAATTTTTTAATAAGTTTGACATAGTAATCTACCAAACCATCTGATGAAAAAGTTTCATCTGTAGCATTTAAAATATAATTCTTTCCATCATAAAATTCTGAAGCAGCACAATCTAAAGAAATAAAAATATCTTTGCCATATGAAAAATTTGCACTTTGAATTGCTTTTATTAAGTACTCTATAACTTCTTCATTTGAGTCAAGGTTAGGAGCAAATCCACCCTCATCTCCAACATTTGTACTCCAACCATTTGATGAAAGAAGTCTTTTTAATGATGTATAAACTTGAACACAGTTTTTTAAACCCTCAGAAAAACTAACATCATCAGAAGGCATAATCATAAATTCTTGTATATCTATCCTATTATTAGAATGGGCTCCGCCATTAAAAATATTTAACATTGGCTTGGGCATCGAAAGGGTTGATCCTTTATCTGATTTAGAATTAAAAAGAATACGTATATAGTCATAAAGAGGAAGATTCATAGCATTTGCAGCAGCCCTTGTGCAAGCGAGAGAGACTGAAAGAATAGAGTTTGCACCTATTTTTTTCTTTTGTCTCGTTCCATCAAGATTAATCATTATTTGATCCAATTCTTTTTGATCCTCAATTGGCTTACCTAATAAGGCAGGCTGTATTAAGTTTTTTATATTTTCGATCGCTTTTTTAGTGCCCTTTCCATCAAATCTCTCATCATTATCTCTAAGTTCAAACGCCTCTTTATTTCCTGTTGAAGCCCCACTAGGAACCATAGCATCTCCTTTATGTCCTGAATTTAAAACGACAGATGTATGGATCGAAGGGACACCTCTAGAATCAAGTATTTCAATTGCGTCAATTGATTTGATCTGCATTATCTATTTCTTTTAATCAGAGAATCTAGCTCAAAAATTTGCATTAAAAAATTCTCTAGCTCCGAAAGTTTAAGCGCACATGGACCATCACATAATGCTTTAGAAGGATCTGGATGTGTTTCAAGAAATAAACCTGCTATACCTTGAGAAATGCCTGCTTTTGCAAGTTCTAATACATATTCTCCTCTTCCGCCTGTACTCTTTTCTAGTGTTCCAGGTTGCTGCAAAGAATGTGTAACATCAAAAAAAACAGGTTTGCTCGATTCTTTCATAATTTGAAAATTTAAAACATCTACTACCAGATTGTTATATCCATAAATATTTCCTCTTTCACATAAAATAATATTTTTATTACCCACTGATTCACATTTTTTTACAACATGAAAAATTTCTTTTGCTGACATAAACTGTGGTTTTTTTAGATTTATAATTTTTCCTGTCTTAGCTGCTTCAACTACCAAATCAGTTTGTCTGCATAAAAAAGCAGGAATCTGAATAATGTCACATACTTCAGAAACAGGTTTTGCTTGATGTGGTTCATGAATGTCAGTCAAAATTGGCAGATTATATTTTTGCTTAAGTTCAGAGAGTATTTTTAATCCATCCTCTAAACCAGGACCCCTATAGGAATCTAGTGAAGATCTGTTAGCTTTATCAAAAGAGGCTTTGAATACAAAATTAAATCTTAATTTTGAAGAATTTTTAATGAACTCTTCTGCAACTTCAAAAATTAGTTCTTTTGATTCAATTACATTTACGCCTCCAAAAATAGTCAGTCTCTCAGAATTTCCAATTTTAAAGTTATTTAGTTTAATCATCTCTTCAATTTTACTGCTGTTTTAATGAAATCATTAAATAATGGATGTCCTGTTTTGGGTTTTGATGTAAATTCTGGATGAAATTGACAACCAAGATACCAAGGATGATCTTTCATACCTATAATTTCAACTAAATTGTGAATTTCTGATCTAGCAGATATAAGTAAACCTTTTTTTTCAAGCTCAGAGAGATGTTCTGGATTTACCTCATATCTATGACGATGTCTTTCAAATATATTTGTTTTCTTATAGAGCTTATGAGCAAGTGAATTTTTTTTCAATTTTGCTTTTTGAGCTCCCAAACGCATAGTGCCGCCTTTATCAGAATTTTTATCTCTTTTTTCTATTGAGCCATCCTCATTTTTCCACTCAGTTATAAGTGAGATAACTTTATGTTTAGTTCTAGGTTTAAATTCAGTACTATTTGCATCTTTTAATCCGCAAAGATTTCTGGCAATTTCAATTATTGCTATTTGAAGCCCAAGGCATATTCCAAAATAGGGAACTTTTTTTTCTCTTGCATATTTTGCTGCAAGAATCATTCCCTCGATTCCTCTTCCCCCAAATCCACCAGGCACCAAAATAGCATCTGATTTTTTTAATTTCGAGGAATAATTTCTGCTATCAAGCTCATCAGAATTTACAAAATTTATATTTACCTTTGTATCATTATTTATTCCAGCATGGTCAAGAGCTTCCGTTAAAGAAAAATAAGCATCCTTAAGATCTACATACTTTCCAACAAATGCAACATTAATGGATTTAGAAGGTTTAGTTTTTCTTTTAACTACTTTTTTCCATGCTAGAAGGTTTGGTCTATTTTTCTCAAGTTGTAATTTGTCAGTAATAATTTTATCTATCCCCTCTTCATCAAGAGCTAATGGCACCTCGTAAATTGTCTTTAAATCAGGCAAAGATATAACAGCATTTGATGGCATTGAACAAAATAAGGCTATTTTTTCTTTACTTTCTTGCGGTAATTTAATGTCTGATCTACAAATAAGAATATCAGGCTGAACACCTAACGACCTGTACTCTTTTACCGAGTGTTGTGTAGGTTTAGTTTTTAGCTCCCCAGCATTTTTTAAAAAAGGAACAAGAGTTAAGTGTATAAACGATGTCTGATAGCTTTTTAATTCAAGCCCAAGTTGTCTGATAGCTTCAATAAATGGCTGACTTTCTATATCGCCAACCGTTCCTCCTATTTCAACAATAGCGATATCATATCCTTTGGAGCCTTTAATAATTTTTCTTTTAATCTCATCAGTGATGTGAGGTATGACCTGCACAGTTTTGCCTAGATATTCTCCTTTTCTTTCTTTTCTTAAAACGGAGTAATAGATTTTACCCGCAGTAAAATTGTTTTCTTTTGTGCATTTATGATTGATGAATCTCTCATAATGCCCAAGATCAAGATCGGTTTCTGTTCCATCCTCAGTTACGAATACTTCGCCATGCTGAAAAGGACTCATAGTACCAGGATCGACATTAAAATAAGGGTCAAGCTTTATAACAGTAACTGTATATCCCTTTGATTCAAGCAATGAACCTATAGATGCTGAAGCGATTCCTTTCCCTAGAGAAGAAACAACTCCACCAGTAACAAAAATAAATCGCGTATCTTTAAGCAAAATAATTTAATAAATTAAGTGACTATTCTAAATAATTTTTTGGAACTCTTCTTGAGATATTTGTTAATAATTGGTATGAAATTGTGTTTATGCTCCTAGCTAGTGTGTTCAGGGGGGTTTTGAAGTTCCACATTTCTACCCAATCACCCACTTTTATTGAAGAATCATCTCCTAAATTAACACAAACCATATCCATACTTGTTCTTCCAATTGTATGGAACTCTTTATCATTCACAAAAACTGGAACATCTTTGTAAATTAATGGGTATCCATCAGCATACCCAAGTGATATAACTGCCACTAACGAGTCCTTATCTGCTATCCAACTTGCCTCATATCCAACAGAGTCCCCTTTTTTAACATCTCTAATTGAAATTATCTTTGACCTGAAATTTGTAACAGGTTTTATTCCATGTTCATAAAAATCACCACCATAAACTGAAATACCTGGTCTTACGATATCATAATGTGCTTCCGGATAATTAAAGACGGCACCAGAATTTGCAAGACTTTTTTTATAAGTAAATTTTTTTGTTACCTTTTCAAAGAGCTGAAGTTGTTTGTTATTTAGTGGGTGTCCTTTCTGATCAGCGCATGCAAAATGTGACATTAATACAAGGTTACTAAAACCTTTCTGCTCTAAGGTCTTGATTGTTCTTTCAAATTTTTCTGCATTAAAACCTAACCTATTTAAACCGGTATTTAGCTTTAGCCAAAGTCTGTTGTTTTTAAGTCCTTCTTCAAGATTTTTTAGCTGCCAGTCTGAATGAATTACAAAATCTAAATCGTATTTTAAAACCTCTTTATATTCATCTAAGTCGTATACACCCTGCAGTAAAAGAATTGGCTTAGAACTTTTATTTCTAACTAAAATTGCCTCATCTATAGACATTACAGAGTAGCAAGAAACATACTCGTCGATTACCTCTACCACTTCGTTAATTTCTAGACCATAAGAAAAAGCTTTCAAAACTCCTTGTATTTCAGAAGTTGTATTTTCTTTTAGAATATTTAGATTATGACTTAAATTGCTTAGATTAATTTGCAGCTCAGTATCACGCATTTTGACTCTAGTCAGATTCAGACTTTAACCAATCTCTATAAGCTTTTTTAGCTGATGGATGTAATTCAGCAAATCTAGTATTACTCTCTTCAAAAGATAAAAGAACTTGATCAATAGGACCATTTCGATGCTTTACTAAATTTACTTCTGCAACATTTTTATACTCGTCCTCATTCTTGTAAGGCCACTGTCTATAGAGCATATATATTAAATCTGCATCTTGCTCGATAGCTCCTGAATCCCTTAAGTCAGACATTCTTGGACGCTTATTTTCTCTTGCATCTACATTTCTATTTAGCTGAGAAAGTACAATTACAGGACATTTTAATTCTTTTGCTAAATGTTTAAGAGATCTAGAAATATCAGATAACTCGTTAACTCTGTTATCATTTCTCCCTGGCATTTGCATCAATTGAATATAGTCAATTATTACTAGGCTTACTCCTCCTTTATTTCTATAATCTTGTTGAGCTCTTCTGCATTTAGCCCTTATTTCAGGTGGCGTAATATTTCCGGCATCATCAATTAATAGGTTACTTTTTGATAATTCATCACCCATTCTGGTGAGTTTTTCTAATTGATGCTCACTTAATGTTCCAGAATATACATTTTTCATTGAAACCCCAGATCTTGTGCCAAGCATCCTTGCAGTAAGTGACTCTGCCGACATTTCTAAGCTGAAAACCATAACACAACCCTCTTCATTCATTGCAACATATTCAGCTATATTCATCCCAAGCGAAGTTTTACCCATACTAGGTCTACCAGCAATGATGATTAGCTCCTCTGATTTTAAGCCAAGTGTTAATGAGTCAAGATCTTTATAACCATAAGAAAGACCAACTAAATCACCCTCTTTTTCCATTAAATCTTCAATTTTGTCTAATGAAGTTGAAACAAGTTCATTTATTGGTCGCATTGTATCGTTATTTAACCTGTTTTCTGAGATTTCAAAAATTTTAGTTTCCGCCTCAGTTAAAATTTCATCACTAGATTTTCCATCTGGATTCTCTGAAAGTTTTAACAATTGTTGAAGAACATCTTTGAATTTTCGATCAAGAGATTGTGATTTCACAGACTCTGCATAACTTTCTGCATTCCTTGCAGTCACAGGTGTGTCTTGAAGTAATTTTAAATAATCTACTCCTCCAATTCGCTCTAATAAATTATTTCTATCTAATTCTCTTGAAACACTAATGTAATCAGTTCCTTTGCCACTATCTGCAAGGTTTTTTATACATTTATAAATGTCCGAATGTACTTGTGAAATAAAGTCATCAGCAGATAATTTTGCATCAACTTCAGGATAAGCATTCACATTAAGCAACAAAGAGCCTAATACTGCTTGTTCAATTTCGATATTATTACTTGGCATTACGTTGATTTTACTTCAATAGATATAGATTTAACTATTTCTGGATGAAGTTCAACGTTTACTTCAAATTCACCGACTTCTTTTATTGGTCCTGTGGATAAGATGATATTTGATTTATTTAAAAAATCTAAACCTTTTTCATGAAGTGCAATTAAGATCTCTGATACCCCTACTGAGCCAAAAAGAGCACCACTTTCTTGAGCATTAGCAGTAATTTCAAGATTTACCTTCTCTAACTTTAAAGCATTCGCCTCAGCTAATGAGTATTCATCATTTGCTTGTTTTAGATATTTTTCTTTATCTTTTTCGAATTGCTCTATGTATTTGTCTGTAGCAGGAAGAGCTTTATGATATGGAAGTAAGAAATTTCTTGCAAAGCCTGGTTTGACATCTACAACATCGCCAATCTCTCCAAGATTTTTTATCTTAGTAACTAAGACGATTTTCATTTCTTTTCCTCAATTTTATGCTTGTCTGTAAATGGCAATAATCCTAGCAATCTAGCTCTTTTTATTGCCTTATTAAGTTTTCTTTGTTCTTTTGCAGAAAGTCTTGTGTATCTAGATGACATTATTTTGCCGTTCTCAGAAACAAATGTTTTTAATGTATCAGGATCTTTGTAATCAATAACCTTTTTCTTTTCTTCGCTCACTATTGTTCAACCTTTACTGTTAAATGCCTAAAGACGTTTTGATCGAATTTAAATTTATCTTCAAGAAGTTGAAGTGTATCGGTATTTAATTCAACGTCTAAATGCACATAATTGGCATAATTCATGTTATTTATCGGATAGGCCAACTGTCTTTTCCCTAAAAGCTTAGTATTTAAAAGACTTCCTTTATTTTCTTTAATGAGCTTTTCAAGTGATGCTAAAAAAATATCTACTTCATCCACTGCATTGGGATTGAGAAGTAGCATTAACTCGTAATTTTGCATCACATTTCTAGACCTAACCAGCCACGAATTTGGTCTATCATACCCTCGCTACTATTAAATTTAAAGTGTTTGCTCTCTTCTTTTACACAAAAATTTAACATCCCTACAAAAGAAGAATATTGTGGTTTAAGCAAACTTTCAGATATTTCAGGAATATTGTATTCAGGTATCCCAATTTTTACATTTTTTTGCATTATTTCTTTACCTAAATCCTGTATTCCTTCCAGGTTTGAAGTACCGCCTGTAAAAACAAAGCCAGCAGGAATTTTTTCATCGAATCCACCATCTTGCACAATTCTTAAACATTCACGAAACAAAAGTGAAAGGTGTATTTCAATTACCTTTGCAAGATCTCTTCGAGAGATTTCTTTTTGGATGCCATCATTAAGATTTCCAACTTTTAGAATTTCATTACTAGCTTGATTTTCCAAAGCTGTGCCATGTTTAAGTTTCATCTCTTCTGCTTTATGTGTCGGTATCTCAAGATGAAAGGCTATTCTATCTGTTAAATATTCTCCACCTCTATCCAACACTTTTGAAAATATTATCTTCCCAGATTTATATAAAGTAATATCTGTTGTTCCCGCACCAATATCAATCAAACATACTCCTAAATTTTTTTGATCATTTGATAAAGTGCAATCAGCGACGCCAAGTTGACTAAAAAAATATTTTTGAATTTTCAAATTATTTCTTTCCTCGACACACTGTTTGATGTTGTTTTTCATATTCTTAGAGCAATAAATTAAATGTGTTTTTGCCTGCAATCTTACGCCCCTCATTCCCCTTGGATCTGCAATTCCCTCTTTACCATCAATCACAAAATCTTTAAAAACAGGATACAAAAGATCAATATTTTCGGGCACTAAATATTCTGTAGAGGATTTCATAGCTTGTTTCATATCCTTGATAACAATTTCACGTTCATTTCCAGTTGAATGCCCAGTGGTTTCGTTTCCTATAATCTTTTCGTCAGAAAATGAAACATATAGATTCTTAATTTTTTGTTGAGACTTTGATTCAAGCTCTAAAATGCAGTTTCTTATAGATTTCGAAGCAAGATTTAGATCTACAATAGTTCCACTCTGGAAGCCTTCTGATTTAACTGTACAAAATTCTAAAATTTTTAATTTGTTATTTTCATTAGATGCTAAAGCTGCATTTATTTTTGATGTACCTAAGTCAAGAATTGAAATCATAAATTTTTAATAACAAAACCCTTTGGGTATCTTAAATCTAGATACTTATTCTTCAAATCTTTTTTATTTAATTTATTTGTTAGTTCAATTATTTTTTTTAATCTTACTCGGAGTTCTTTTTTCCCTAACAATACTTTGTAATCATCAAAATCTAATGTCCAGCCTTCTTTTTGGGAAAAGCTTACACCCCTAATTTTTTCTCTTAATTCTGAGTTTGAAATTAAAATTGCTTGTTGTTTAGCGCTTGATGGCAAGTCTTTGTTCTGAATTTTGAGGATAATCTTATTATGTTCATTCAAAGAAAAAAATGGTTTGAAATTTTCATCATAATAAATATATGAGGAGATTTTAAAAAGTGGCTTTTTTGCTTCAACAAAAAATTCTGGTCCAGTAAAAGTGTATGTTTTTTCAGCTTTTTTAATCCAAGAAATATTTTTTAAAAATATCTCAAATTCACTACTTTGGAAAAATGCATTTTTTAAAACTTTTTCACAAGAAGCGCAGTTATAGGGTGATGAAAAATGTACTTTGAACTTTTTTTCATTTATTCGGAGTGCCAAATTTACAGAATAAATTAGCAAAATTAAAAGTAGGTACAAAATTAAATATTTAACAATCTTCAATGATCAAACTTATTAGTTCTTTATATTCTATACCTGAATATTTTGCCGCTAAAGGAAAAAGACTTTTAGCCGTAAATCCAGGTACGGAATTAATTTCTATTACAGCCAATTTTTCTCCTTCAGAAACAAAATCCACTCTTGCCCATGTTTTACAATTCAAACATTCAAAAACTTTTTCAGAAGTTTCTTTTAATCGTTTTACTATACTTTTGTCTTCGATTTTTATTTTTTGAGTTTTTTGTGAATTATATTTTGCCTCATAATCATAGAACCCTCTTATAGGGTCATGTAAAATTTGTAATGGCATCAAAGGCTTCCCTTTCAATAAAGCAACTGTGTATTCAGGTCCATTAAAACTTTTTTCAATAATTACTTCAGCAGAGTAGTTTGTGGCTTCCTTTATAGCTCTATTGAATTTTTTATCTGAAACTTTTGAAATGCCGTAGCTAGAACCATTAAAATTTGGCTTTACAAAGTAGTGTTCATTCTCTGTAAAAAAGCTGTCATTGAAATCAAAATTTTCGTTATTTTTTATAGACTTAAATTTAGGAGTAAGAATGTTATTTGCTATTAGTGTTCTTTTTGTTTTAACTTTATCCCAAGTTAAAATACATGACTCTGAACTAGATCCCGTAAATTTTCTTTTTTTATTTTCTAATAGGGTCTGAATTTTTCCATCTTCACCACCTTCTCCATGCACAGCTATAAAAAAAATAGTTTCATTATCAAAATTATCTGGGTCAAATTTAGATAAATCAGTTAATCCTGGATTATATAAATCGGTATCAATATTTTCATAAATTGATTTAGCTGTAAGATGTGAAATTTCTTTTTCATTAGACTTTCCGCCATAAATAATTTCAACTCTTTTCATTTTTTTCCTATAGCCATGAGAGATGCTGTTATATCTGAAACATTCCCTGCTCCCTGGATAATGAGAATACTATCTTTTTTGATACTTTCATTTAAGTTCTTTCTTATTTGATTTAGATTTTTTGCATATTTAACATCTATATCCTTTCTTAATAAAGAATCAACAAAGTCGTAACTAGAAATACCCGATGTATTTGCTTCTCCTGCAGAGTAAATATCCATTAACTGCACCGAATCAGTTTCTGAAAGAACTGATATAAATTCCCTGAATAATATTGAAGATCGAGAATAGCGATGAGGTTGGAAAATCATATTTATTGGCTTGCCTTTATATTTTGACTTGGCTGCTTGAATTGTAGATTTAATTTCTGTGGGATGATGTCCATAATCATCAACTACTAACACCTCTTTTCCATTTATTTGTATAGTGCCTTTTTCTTCAAATCTTCTAGAAACACCAGAAAAATTTTTCAAAGAATTTTTAATAATATTGGTTTGTATTCCTGCTTGTTGAGCAACAATAAAAGCAGCAGTAGCATTAAGAGCATTATGTTTGCCAGGTATTTTTAGTTTTATATCAAACTCAAATTTCTTAATATTGTCTTTCAATATAAATTCTTGATGGCTTTTAGTTTGTTTATAATTTTTTATTGAAAAATCTGAAGTTCGCTCAAATCCAAATGATATTTTTCTTCTAGAAAGTTTTTGAAAAATTTTTTTTGACTTAGGGTCATCAGTGCAAATAATGCCCACTCCAAAAAATGGGAGTTTTTCGAAAAACTTTAAAAAAGTATCACTAATTTTCTTTGGATTATTTTCATAAAAATCTAGGTGATCATTGTCAATATTTGTTAATACTGATATCTCTGGATTAAGATGCAAAAATGATGCATCACTTTCATCTGCTTCAACGACAATATAATCACTAGAGCCGAGAATACTTTTATCTTCCATTCCTAAAATTCTGCCACCGATAATATATGTTGGATCAAGTTCAGCCTCGGTAAAGATATGAGCAATTAAACTGGTTGTTGTTGTTTTTCCATGAGATCCTGCAACGGCAATACTTTGAAAACCACGCATAACACTAGCTAACATCTCAGCTCTTGGTATTAAAGTAATGCCTTGTTTCTTAGCTTCAGTAATTTCAGGGTTCGTTTTATTAACTGCCGAAGAAAACACTACTACATCAGCTTTTTTAATATTTTCTTTAGCATGACCAATTTTTATAGTAGCTCCTAATTTTTTTAGCCTAAAAGTATTTTTGCTTTGTGATAAGTCACTTCCAGAAATTTTATACCCTTGATTTAGAAGAAGTTCTGCAATTCCTACCATACCGACTCCTCCAATTCCAATAAAGTGAATATACTTAATTTTGCTTAATTTCATCGGCTATCCTTGAAGCTGCATCTTTATGCATATCATTAAACATATTTTCACTTCTTTTTTTCAGGTCAGAATTATAAAAGGAAGTTATTTCTTTAAGAAACAAATCTTCAGAGAAAATTTTTTCACTTAGATATATTCCGCCACCATTTTTACATGCATTTTTTGCATTAACTGTCTGATGATCGTCAATTGAATTAAGAATCGGTATAAAAATAGCTGGCATAGCATATGTTTGAAGTTCAGCAACAGTAGATGCGCCACTTCTGCAGATAACAAATTTTGTTTGAGCAAAGATATTTTCAATTTCATCAATATATTCAACCTGCTTAATATTTCTAAAAGAGGTTATAGCTTTTTTTCTACCTGTTTGGAAAATAATTTCTTCCGAAAACTTAGCCTTCTCCAAAACTTTCATTAATTTTTCATTAAAAAAATTTGCGCCTTGGCTTCCACCAAGCACAAGGATAGATTTCTTTTCTTTATTTAATCCATAACCTTTGGAAGTAATTTTATCTCTAATTGGATTACCAGTATAAATTTCATCACTCGCAACATTCTGAAAACTAGAAAAAAACTTGTGACTAAAATTTTTAGCAAATTTATTTAATGTGCCGATCACTGAATTTTGTTCGTGTATGTATATTTTTTTTCTAAATACCAGAGCGGCGAGAACACCAAAAATTGATATATATCCACCCATAACAAGAACTTTATCAGGCTTAAATTCAATGAAGTTTTTAAAAAAATCATATAAATTTAAGAAAAACCTCAGAGGCCACACAAATTTTTTGAATAAATTTTTGCCTCTAAAACCATCAATTTTTAGGTGAATTGTTTTAAATTTTGAATCTCTATATATTTTTTTTTCAAGCTCTCTTGATGATGCAAAAAAAATTATATCCTTTTCATTAAATTCTTTAGCGATTGTTAATGCTGGGTAAATATGGCCGCCTGTTCCAGCAGCAAAGATTGCAATTTTCATTTGATCCCATTCCTAAATTCCCAACTTGCTCTCATTGCAATAGAAAGAAATATAAAGTTCATAATGATACTTGATCCTCCATAGCTTATAAAAGGAAGTGGCAATCCTTTAGTGGGAATTAATCCTACATTAACAAATATATTTGCAAGTGTTTGCACAAAAAATAGAAAACCAAACGAAATTATTATAAAGCTGTTAAATGTATAGTTTTTTTTGTATGAAATGTACGAGAGCCTATATATCCTATAAAGCATTATTAAGTAACAAGTAAATAATATTAATATTCCAGCAAATCCTGTTTCCTCGACATATATCGAAAAAATAAAATCAGTATGTGCCTCAGGTAAAAAAAAGTACTTTTGAGTACTTTCACCGATACCCAAACCAAACCAATTCCCATTAATAATAGCAATCAATGCCATTAGTAGTTGATAGTCAGTTCTCTCAATATCATCGAAAGGATCTGTAAAACTGATCAATCTACTAAATCTCTCTTCATTGAAATAAATTAAAATTGACATCAAGACAAAGAATGAAACTAATAATATTCCAAGCTGTGAAATTTTTGCTCCACCGCAAAATAAGACAACCATCCCTACACAAAATAAAACTATTGTCGCTCCGTAGTCAGGTTCAAGAAATAAAAGAATACATAGAATCAGAATTAGAACTAGAGGTTTAGAAAATCCCCACCAGGATGTCTCAAGTTGCTTTTTTCTTCGGAGACAATACCCGCATAAATATAGGGGCACAAGAACTTTTGCAACCTCTGAGGGCTGCAAATTAAACGAAACAATTCTTAGCCATCTTCTACTTCCATTTACTTCTGTACCTACTGAGGGGATTAATACTAAAACAAGCAGAAATACTGATAGAAAAATAAAAATAGCACCATTTTCTCTATAGAAAGATATTGGAATAAAAAAAACAAAAGAGCTTATCAAAATTCCTATCGATAAAGCGATGATTTGTCTCTCAAAGAAATAATATGGATCAAGATATTTTTCGCCTGCGTAAGGAGCTGAGGAAGAAAAAATGAAGACAAGACTTATTAGTGTAAAAATAATAATTGGAACAACTAAATACTTATCAAAAAAAGTGTGCTTTTCAATCACTAAAATATTTTAATACTTTATCTTTAAAGAAATTACCTCTATCTTCAAAATTTTTGAAATCCTTGCCACTTGAATTTCCTGGTGAAAAAAGAATGTTTGGCTTTGCATCTTCTCTCTTTATATCTTGTAAAACTAGATCTAAATTTGAAAAAATTTTTACACCTCTGCCTTTAACTTTGTCTTTAAGCTCATTTCTATGCATGCCAAAAATATACACTTGATGAGGCCCAAGAATTTCATTTGATTTTATCTCTTTACTTGGATCGCCACAAATAATAAGATTGCCATCAAAATTCAGTTTCTTGATTGCATACAGCAAAGAGGCTGAATTAGTTGATTTTGAATCATTAATTACTCCTGGAATAACTTCCTCAAGTCTATGTGGAAGATCATTTAGTGGACTAAAAGTATTAGAATCAATCTTTTCTAAACTCGATGCAATTTCAAATGCAAAATCCTTGAGGCTAATGTCATTATTTAAGAAAAAAGTTTTTGCTTTATTGTTACAAATTTTAAGCTTTGCTTTTTTGTAATTTTCGAAATTACCATGAAAATCAAGGTGATCTGGAGAAATATTTGTCACTACTGATAAGTCTAGTAATGATTTATTTAGTTTTTCGAGTTGAAAGCTTGAAAGCTCAATTATTGAATATTTTTTTTTATGCTGAAGGAAATCTAAGACAGGATTACCAAAATTTCCAACAATTATTCCGCTCGAAACTTGATTAAGAATTTGCTCTAAATAATAAGCAAATGTACTTTTACCATTTGTGCCCGTGATTCCAATCTTATATGAATTATTCTGCTTAAAAAAAATATCTAAATCAGTTTGAAACTTCAAGCTGCTTATTTCAATCTCCGAAAGGTATTTATTTAATTTGAAGCCAGGAGAGATATATATATTTTCATATTTTTTTAAATTTTTATATTCCGGAAATGAAATAAAATTTTTCCCTTTAAAATTTTTATCATAAATTTCAAAATTTAATTTTTTTTTAGTTAGATAATTTGTAAAAGATTTTCCAGTAATGCCATAACCTAGGATCAATGATTTTTTCATCTTATCTTTAAAAGAGAAAGTCCTATCAAGACAAAAATAAAAGTAATTATCCAAAAACGTACGATAATTTTTGGTTCTTTCCATCCTATTAATTCAAAATGATGGTGTAATGGAGCCATTTTGAAAATTCTTTTCCTCCTAATGCGAAATGATGCTACCTGAAGAATGACACTCATTGCTTCAATAATGAAAATCATTGCCATTACTGCAAATACTATTTCATGCCTAACAATAATTGCTATTAAAGCGATAAATGAGCCCATAGAAAGTGAACCTATGTCACCCATAAAAATTTGGGCTGGGTATGTGTTGAACCACAAAAAACCAATTCCCGCTCCGATCATGGCTCCACAAAGAACCAGCAGTTCCCCTGTTCCCTCTATGTATGGTATGTATAAATATTCAGACGCCACTAAATTTCCTGCGGACCATGCTATAAAACCCAAAGCAGCTGTAACAATGATTACAGGTAAAATTGCAAGTCCATCTAATCCATCTGTAAGGTTAACTGCATTTGAGCTTCCTACGAGTATAAAAACCGAAATAAAAATAAAGAAAATACCTAAATCAATCGAGACAGTTTTAAAGAATGGAACAATATAGTTTGTCTCTGCAGTACTATTTGCACTGTAGTAGAGCAAAGATGATGCAATGAAAGCGAAAACTACTTGAAAGAAAATTTTTGTCACCATCGAAAGACCTTTTGAGTCAAAACTTTTGACTTTTCTGTAATCATCAAAAAAACCAATCAATCCGAAAGATGATATTGTAAAGAGTGAGATTAAAAGATATTTATTTTGTAAGTCTCCCCATAGAAGTCCTGATAAAAGAACGCTACCTATTATAAGCAGACCGCCCATTGTAGGAGTTCCATCTTTAACTTTATGACTTTTAGGCCCTCTATCATCAATTTTCTGTTTAAATTGAATAGATCTTATGAATTCTATAAATTTATCTCCAAAGAAAAGAACTATCATAAGAGCAGATAAAGTAGAAAGAATTGTTCTTGTGGAAAGATAAGAAAAAAGATTTAAAAAAGAGGACTTCTCAGGCAAATAACTCAGAAAGAAATCAAGCATTTTTTATTATATCAATATATCTTTCCATTTTACTTGATCTGGAACCTTTAAAATAAAGATTTATTCCTTCATCAAGCTTTGAGGAAAGAATTTTTTTTGGGAAATCTTTTTCATTTTCAAAAAAATATAACTTATCTCTTTTTTGAGTTTTATAACACTCATAAAAAATTTTTCCAGTAACAAATATCTCATAACCCTCAAGTTTTTTTAAAAGATCACAATGAATTTTTAATTCATCTTTGCCAAGTTCTGCCATATCACCAAGAATCAAAACTGTTTTATTAGGATTTTCTAATTTTGCAGTTTCAATTATAGCTTTTGGATTAGCATTATAAGAGTGATCAATTATTTCTGCATTTTTAAATTTCTCTCTGTTACCTCTACCTTTTGAAGGAACAAATTCAAATAGCTCGCCTAATTCTTTTAATTCAAGCATTTCTAAAACTCTTTTACTAATTAGCAAGTTCTTTTGTAAATAGTTTTGTTGTTCAATTTCTCTTCCATCGATAAAATTTTCCTTTTTTACTAATGTTTCATGTAATTTCAATTTTGTTGATTCAATATTTTTAATGGATTTAAAAGTTTCTATATGATTGTGAGTAATATCTGTTAAAACAAATACATCACAAAAAAGATATTTAGCAATTTCATCAAAATCGCCTTCTTTTCTTGCACCACATTCAACAATAATTATTTCTGAAGTATGCGGCATTTGTAAGATTGTAAAGGGTATACCAAATTGGTTATTTTGATTTTCTTTGCTCGCATGGCATTTTTCTCCCAGTGAAAATTTAAGCATATCTTTAATAGTAGTTTTCCCGTGACTTCCAGTTATAAATACTATTTTTGGTCGGATTTCTTCAAGATTTTTTTGAGCAAGCTTTATAAGAGACTCATATACATTCTCAACCAGGATTGAACATTTCTTTTCCTTCCTATCAGACAGCGCAAAGCCACCTTTGCTTTCAGCTTCATCTATATAATTATTGCCATCAAAATTTTCGCCCTTTAATGGAATGAATAATTCATTTTTTTTAATATGCCTAGAATCAAAATTTATTCCAATAATTTCATGATCGCTTACAAATATTTGTCCATCTAAAAACTTTGAAAAGTCTTTTAGTGAATTTAAACCTTTTACGCTAAACATTTTTTTACAATTTCACGATCAGAGAATTTTAACCTATTACCATGCTCAATTTGAAAATTTTCGTGTCCCCTCCCCGCAACAACAAGAACATCATTATGGCTCATAGAATCTAGAGCTTTTTGAATAGCTTTTTCTCGACTTGTATTAATTTGTATTTTTAATTTATCTTTTATGCCTTTTGCAATCATATCAATTATTTGATCTGCAGATTCACTTCTAGAGTTGTCAGAAGTTAAAAATATTTTAGCTGCATATTTTTCAGCAATAGCCCCCATTTTTGGTCTTTTATCTTTATCCCTATCACCACCACATCCAAAGACTAAATAAATTTTTTCTTTGTAATTTTTAGATAGCTGAGATAAAAGTTTTTCCATTGCTTCAGGAGTATGAGCAAAATCAATAATTACTTTTTTATGTTTTGTTTTAAAGTCTAAAACTTCAAACCTTCCATTAGGAAGGTGGATATTTTCAATTTTCTCAAAAAAAGATTTTACTTCTCCAAAGCAGTAATGATAGTAAGGTAGAGATATAAGCAAATTTAAAATATTGTAATTGACCCACAACCTTATATTTGACGAGAATTGTCCCCAAGGAGTAAAAGTATCAAATCTAATCCAACCATTTTCATTAATACCTAAAATTTCATAATAAATTTCTGCTTTTTTATTTGATGAAGATATTGAAAAAATGCTTTTGGCATTTGCATTTTGTTTAATTTCTTTTGTGATGTTCATATCTTGATTGAAAGCTAATGTTTCAAGATTTCTATTTTGCAAAAGTTCAAGTTTGGAACTCAAATAATTAGAAGTAGTTTGATGGTAATCAAGATGATCCTCTGCAAAACTTGTAAAACCAACATGCTTAATTTCAAGACCATCAAGTCTTTTTTGATTTATACCTATTGAAGATGCTTCAAAAAAAACATGCTTAGTTTGATTTTGAACTTTTTTAAGAAATTTTCTAATAAAGAGTGGATTTTCCGTTGTTAATTTTTGGCCTTCAATTTCTTTTTCTTCCAAAAACGAACCTAAAGTACCCATTGAAGCATAAGCAACACCATTTTTTTTAAAAATTTCACTCAAAAAATGAACTGCGCTAGTTTTACCATTTGTTCCTGTAATAAAAAAGTTTTCAAATTTTTTGTGTTTTATGTTGTAAATTTCATCTACCCACTTAATAAGATTTTCGTTTAATCTGGGAATTTTCATAAGGCATTCATTATCAGCTTCACTTGCATCACACAAAATGTATTTAACTTTTTTCACATCATTTTTATTTAAGAATCTGTGACCAGAATTAATAGATACAAAAGTGTCACCATCTTCAAGTTGATTACTATTTGAGATAAAAGATTTATTTTTTAATAGGAGATTAGTAAGAGGATTCATAAATAGTTAGTTCTTTTTAAATAACTAACAAAAGACCTTACAAGTGGTGCTGAAATAGTTCCACCGTAATAATTGTTAGGATCTGGCTCATCAAATGTTATAGCTAAAACATATTTTGGATTTTCGTAAGGAAAAATTGCAGCAAAACTTGATACATACTTGCCATCTGTATAGCCCTTTCCTTTTCCAGGAAAATATTTTTCTGTTGTTCCCGTTTTTCCGACAATTTCTACATCAATATTTTTCATTCTTCTCGCAGTGCCTTGAGTAACAACTGTTCTTAGGGCATCCAAAATAAATTTTGCATTCTCTTGAGTTATCACTTGCTTCTTGATTGCGGGCTCATCTAAAAGTATTTTTGGTTCGACCATCACTCCTTCATTTGCAAAAACAGTATATGCTCTTGCTAGCTGAACTGTATTCACCTCCACACTATAACCATAACTAATTGCAGCCTTTTCAGTTGGTTGATATTTTTCTCTTATTAAAATTTTGCCTGAGCCATTTGTGAAATTATTATTTAAGTTTTTTCCAAAACCAAAATTTTCTAGATTTTCATAAATTTGCCTATCATCAAATTGCAGACCAATCTTTGTTGTCCCTACCTGTGAAGATAAAGTAATTACCTCTGTCAGAGAAATTTCTCCATGATTTTTACCTCCTGCCTCTGTAATTACTTTTCCAGGTATAAGTAATCTTCCAGGATTAGTGTTAATTGAAGTTTGAAAATCAACATGTCCATACTTAATTGCTCCTGCAATTGTGACTGGCTTCATTAAAGATCCTGGTTCATAAAATTGGTTAAAAGCAATATTTTTTGTAATTTTTCTTTCAGGGTCATTCGGATTATAGGTAGGAAAATTAGCAACAGCTAAAATATCTCCATTACTAGAATCAAGTAAAATTGCAGCTCCGGCATTAGATTCCGACATAGCTACTGCCTTCTCAAGCTCTTCCTGTAATTTATATTGCAGATTTATATCAAGAGTTAAAGTAAGTGAATTTTCTTCGTTATCAATAAAATCATTTATATCCCCCATCACAATTCTTTGTCTTGCATCTTTAATAAATTTTCGCTTTTCTGATTTTGTTAAAAGTCTGCTATTAAATACTCTCTCAACACCTTCAAGGCCACCTTCTGTTCCTGCAAAGCCTAAAAGAGTACTTGCAACACTTCCAAATGGATAATATCTTCGGTATTTCTCTTCTCTAATTATTTTACAACCACAATATTCTTTTGAATCATTGTAGAAACTGCTGCTTATGGGGTTTTGAAACCAAATCCTCTTATTTGCATTTAAAAAAATTCCAATTGATCTTTTGTTTGAGAATTCTATAACTTTTTCTTTTTCTGCATTTGAAGAAAAAATAAATGTATCTCTTCTGATGTCGGTGGCTAGTTCAATTGAATTTCGATCAAGTATTTTTCTTCTTGGGGTAGTAAACTCTTTTTCAGTATAAACTCTTGAAATGCCCTCTTTAAGAATTCTCTCCTCTTGACCTTTAAGTTGGAAATACTTTATAAGAGGCAAAATAAATAAAACAAAAATCAAAACAAAAATTAATCTTATTTTAATCATAGCTTATTAATTTTTTGTGGCTCTATCATTCCCATTTTCAATGCCTTTTCATATACATATGGAGAGGAATCAATTAGAGATATCTCAAGTTTGAGTTTGGCATTTTGGTCTTTAAGGATTGATATTTTTCTTTCAATATTTGATAGTTGTTCAAAATCTTTCTTGTAGTCATAAACAAGCTTAACTTTATAAAATGCTAGTACTGAAAAAAGGAATAATAGAAAAATAAAAATACTTATTTTTTTGCTCATAGCTTTGTAATAACCCTCATCCTAGCACTTCTTGACCTTACATTCATTTCTACTTCTTGATCTGAGGGAATTATCAGTTTGCTGACTTTGAATTCAGGTAAAGGGTCATTTTTTATGGGGATCCTTTTTTCATGAATTTTTTCTTTGTGTTTAAATAAATTCTTAACCAATCTATCCTCAATAGAATGAAATGAAATAACTATTATCTTTCCACCTTTTTTTATAAGTTTTTTTAGCGAAATAAGGCACTTGTGAAGATTATCAATTTCAGAATTGACCTCCATTCTTAGAGCCTGAAAAACTTTTGTAGCCGGATTTTTCTTTTCTTTTGTTGTTTTTATGTCCTTAATAAAAATTGCAAGCTGCATTGTTGTCTCAAAATTCTTTTTCTCTCGCTGTATGCATATTGCTTTTGCAATTTTTTTTGATTGCTTTTCCTCCCCAAATTCTTTAAATACTTTTGCTAAGTTTTTTTCTGAATAAAAGTTAACAATGTCATAACATGTTTTAGAGGTTGAATCACCAAATCTCATATCTAGTGGTCCATTTTTTTGAAAACTAAAACCCCTTTCTGGCAAATCAATTTGAGGTGATGAGACACCACAATCAATAATTGCACCATCTAAAGATGATTTTTCAAAGAAACTGGAAACCTCGGAAAAATTTGCTCTAATAAAATTGAAGTTAGAGTTTTTAATTTCAGCAGCTGATTTTTCTGATTCATGATCTAAATCAAAAGATGTAAGTTTTCCAGTTGATAGCAATGAAAGAATCTTTTTGGAATGACCGCCTCTTCCAAAGGTACAATCAACGTAATTTCCTGTCTTTTTTACTGATAGTTCCTTAATTGATTCATTTAGAAGTACAGGAAAATGTTTAATTTTTGGCTCCTTTCAAAAATCCTTTTACATCAATTTTTGACATGCCATCAATATTTACAAATTCGCCAGTTTCCTCGTCTAGCTTGCCAATATTATCAATTGCTATATGAACTTTTTGATCTATATAACTCCCTCTTCTTCTTCGTAAACCTGTGGCAATGAACATAACTGAAACATTTTCACCCATTGTTTCGTCCGTTGAAAACCCATTAATAAATTGAGCATTTCCTTCAGCAAGATTTTTTGCAGCATTTCTTCCCTCCTCAAATTCATTAAAGGAAAAGTCATTACTTCCTCTCATAAAAAATATCACCCCTTTTGCATTACGTATATCTCTTTGATTAAAAAAAGGATTTGTTAATGCTTTATCGATTGCATTTTTTGTCCTATTTTGTCCAGAGGATGTGCCGAGACCGACTATGGCATAACCATTCCCTTTTATTACAGACTTCAGATCAGAAAAATCTATATTTTTTTTATTCGGATGAATAAGCATATTGCTGATTTCTTGGATAATATTTTTTATTTCATCATTTAATAATTTATATGCTGCCGCTGTATTTCCTATTTTGTCTTTACTCACCTCATAAATTTTTTGATTTGGAATTTCAATCAAACAATCTACACAATTGATTAATGTGTCAATGCCTTGTTTAGCTTGGTCTGATTTTCTATCTCCTTCACTTTCAAAAGGAGTAGTAACGAGAGCAATAGTCAAAATGTCCAATTCTTTCGCAATTCTTGCAATTACTGGTGTTGCACCTGTACCTGTTCCTCCGCCCATTCCAGCTGTGATAAATAATACTTCAGGCTTTTCATCAAAAATCTTTGTAATTAAATCTTTTGAGTCTTGAGCAATTTTATTTGCAGATTCAGGATTATTTCCAGCTCCGTGTCCATCGCCTATTTTTATTTTTTTTGATTTATGAATAATATTCTGTTCTTGACTGTCAGTATTTATTGAAACAAGCTCGATTCCGTTTACTCCCGAGTCAGCAATATTGCTAATAATATTTCCCCCACACCCTCCAACACCTAAAGCCATTATTTTTGCTTTATCAAAATCTTCATCAAGAATCTTCCAAGTAGACATAATGAAATTTTAATCGAGAGAATTGAGTTGGTCTATAAGCCGGATTCTGTTTAAGCCATCATCTATCTTGGCACTTTGTCACCAAAGTGCTCTCGCTGCCTACCCAGATCACATGCGAGCAACATGATATGACCTCTATTTGGCATTGCTTCGAGTGGGGTTTCCAATGCCTTAAGACTTTAATCTTAAGCGGTAAGCTCTTACCTTACCTTTTCACCCTTACCTTTCGGCGGTATATTTTCTGTTGTACTTTCCATGAGCTCACGCTCTCCAGCAGTTAACTGGCACTCTGCTCTTTGAAGTCCGGACTTTCCTCTCTATTAAATAGAGCGATAGCTCGACCAACTCTGCACAATATGATATCAACTCTTTTTAGAAAAAGACAAATATCTTTTATATGTTTTATTTTTATTATTTTTGAACAATTTCTCGGAAAGTTTAGCAATTTCTTTTATGGGGAGTTTATTATTTAACAAATTAAATAATAGATCTGCTTTGGAAAAATCTTCAACAGCATCATCTTTATAAAATAAAATCACAAATTCACCTGAACTTAAATTTTTATCTAATTTAAATTTATTAAGTATTTTTTCTGGCTTACCTCTGAGAAATTTTTCATGTATTTTTGTTAATTCTTTCGCAACTACTAACTCAGAGTTTGGATAATTTAAAAAAATATCCTCAAGTGTTGTCTCAATTCTATGTGAGGATTCAAAAAAAATTGAAGTAATATTTTTTCGGTTTAGTTCACTATAAAAACTTACTTTATCTTTAGCTGTTTTAGGGAAAAACCCCAAAAATTGAAATTTATCTGTAGGAAGTCCACTAGCTATTAGCCCAGTTGTTATAGAAGTGGGACCTGGGAGGGGCACTACATTGACATGGTTATCTATCAAATACCTTATTAACTTAAAGCCAGGATCAGAAAGTAATGGAGTTCCTGCATCAGAAATCAACCCACAAACTTTTCCCGCTTTCAGAACATCTAGAATTCCTTTTCTGTTATTTGCACTCGAACTATCGTTATATATCAAAATTTTCTTATCTTTAACGTTGATTTTTTCCAGAAGTATTCTTGATTTTTTCTTATTCTCTACTAGTAGAATATCTAAATTTTTTATTGTTATTTTTGCCCTTTCAGTTAAGTCATTAAGGTTGCCAATCGGAGTGGGTATAATATAAAAGTTCATATGCAAAAAATCTATTTTATATCAGTTCTGATTATTTCAATCTTCCTAACGGCTGAGTCGATAAAAAACAAACAATTTAATGATTCAGAAATTACCAGAAAATACGAACAAATGGCAAAAAATATTAAACAATTTAATAAATCGAAAATAGCAATTATTGCTAATAAAAAAATGTCAATTCAATTGAACGAATTAAAAACAAAACTAAACAATAATGAAGTAAGCTCAGAAATTCTTATTGTTGAAAATGATTTAGACTCAAAAATTAGTAAATTTTTAAACATTTCTCTTGGAGAGCGGAAATACGAGCAGCTATCTAATTCAGGAATAGAAGAATTAAAATTAGTTTATAGAGCTAGGGAAGACTTCGATTACATACACATTATTTCTAATGATGAATATGAGCTTTACCAAATAGCTGCATATGTACGTTTTAATTTTGGTTTAAATTATGAAATTACAACTTTTAGAGAGTATTACGAACAAGAATTTGATCGCTATGAAATGCGTGTGCAACAAATTAAATTAGTGGAGTGATCTTAACTAAAAGAGTATTTTAAGTCTCTTTCTGTATCTGTTAAAGAAAGATCAAAGCTTGGACGTAAAAAAAGCTTTTCCTGATATTTTTTAACACTTTCAAAATTTTTACTCTTTGGAAGGGCTACGCCTAAATATGGTAGTCGATATAAAATTGCAGACATATAGCAATCAACAAGTGTGAATTCATCGCTCATAAAGTATGGTTTCTCTTTTAATACAAGAACAATGCCGGATAAAAGTGTAGCAAGTTGTTTTTTGTTTACGTCGAATTCTTTTTGTGAAATATTTGGTGCCATCATTTTATCAATTATGGGCAGCCAATCATTTTCAATTCTTTGTATTAAAAGCTTACATTCAGCTTTTTCGTTCGGATAGATTGGTAGCAATGGTGGATGAGGAAACCTTTCATCGAGATACTCTAAAATAATCCTTGGTTCATAGATCGTTACTTCTCTTTCAACAATGACTGGCAGTTTATTATACGGAGATAAGGTAGCTAATTCTTCAGGCAATTTACCATCAGGATCAAACTCTTTTATTTCGCAAGAAATATCTTTTTCTGCAAGAACTATCCTCACCATATGACTGTAATGTCCTTTTTTTTCTGAATAAAAAATCATTTATATTCCCTATATAAAAGCCACATTACTGCAGTGAAAACAACAAAAAACAAAATTACATAAATTCCGTTTCTCTCTCTTTCAACCCTTGCCGGTTCTGAAGCATAAGCTAAGAAGTTAACAAGATCTTCCATTGCAGAATCAAACTCTTCTGGTTCTAGTGCTCCTTTGCTTAACTGTATAAGTTTACCATCGCTGTCAAGCTCTTGTGTTCCTTGCAGTCCTATAAGAACATGTGCCATAGCTGTTCCTGGGTAAACTAAGTTATTTGAACCTGTTGCTTGAGATGTGTCTTGATAAAATGTTTGTAAATATGTGTAAATCCAATCGTCTCCACGAACTCTTGTTCGAAGGGTTAAGTCAGGTGCACCAATTGGAGAAATTTCAGGAAGTCCAAATGTAACAAAATCCGAAGTCTTAACGTTTTCGTTTGAAATCAAATCATCAATTAACACAGTTTCGGGTATATCTAAATCTCTTTGAAGCCTATTCCATCTTAAGTATCTGAGCGTATGGCAGCTTGAACAATAGTTTTTATATATGCCTAATCCTCTTTGTAAGGAGTCTCTATCATGAACTGATGAATTAAAAGAAAAGCACTTTTCAAGTTCACCACATTTGTTTTCTCCAGCTGAATAACCAAAAAGTGAAATAAAAAAAGCTAAAAAAATTAACTTTTTCACAACCTATCTGGTACCTCAAGAGTTTTTTCATACTTGGTATAAATTGGCATCAATAGAAATGGCAAGAAATAAAAAATAGTAGAAATTTGCGCAATTAAAGTTCTAATCTCATTAACTGGTTTTGTCCCAAGATACCCCAAAGTTATGAAAGAGGTTGCAAACATAATCATCGCAATTTTGCTGAAAATACCTTTATATCTGATGCTTTGAACTTTAGATCGATCTAACCAAGGAACAATAAATAAAATTGCAATGCTTGCAGCAAAAATTATAAATCCTAAAAACTTACTAGTAATACCTAGAAAAGGAATACCAAAAGTTACAGCTCTAAGAATCGAATAAAAAGGGGCATAGTACCAAACGGGTGCAATATGCTCAGGAGTTTTGAGGAAATTAGCCTCCTCAAAATTTGGTTTTTCTATAAAATACCCGCCACCTGTCGGTGCGTAATAAACTATTGCAAAAAACACGATAAAAAAGATACCAATTGCAGGAAGCGCTCCAAATGTTTTATATGGATGGAAAGGTTTTCCATCTAAAGGCATTCCAGTTTTATCTCTATATTTTTCTATATCAACACCCTCAGGATTTCCTGCGCCCACTTCATGCAATGCAAAAATATGAAAAACAACCAAAGCTATCATTAGTAGTGGAACTACAACTACATGCAATGCAAAAAACCTAGATAATGTTGCTCCAGATAAAACATAATCACCTTGAATCCAAACTTGTAAAGATTCACCTATAAAAGGGATAGCACCGAAAAGCGAAAGAATTACATTTGCTGCCCAGTAAGACATTTGACCCCATGGAAGAACGTATCCTAAGAAGCCCTCAGCCATTAGTAAAAACAACAAAAAACAACCAAACAACCAAACTAATTCTTTTGGTTTCTGATATGAGCCATAAAGCAGCCCTCTAAACATGTGGAAATACATCAAAAAGAAAAATGCACTAGCTCCAGTGCTATGCATATACCTCATGAGCCAACCATATTCTACATCTCTCATGATGTATTCAACGCTTGCAAAGGCACCTTCTTCAGTATTGGTATAAAACATCATCAACCATATGCCTGTTATCACTTGTATCATAAAAACTACCATTAACAATGCGCCAAACAGATAAAAGAAATTCACCTTACTTGGAACTGGATGTTTGGTAAGATGTCTTTCAAGATTTTCTGTAACTGGAAGTCTTCTATCTATCCAAGACATCAAAGAATTTTTGCTCGCCACTATGCTTCTCCTATTATTAACGTATCACCTTCAAAAGAATGAGGGGGCACCTCTAAATTTGTGGGGGCGGGAACATTTTTATAAACCCTTCCTGCAAGATCAAATTTTGAACCGTGACAAGGACAAAAGAAACCACCTTTCCAATCTTCATCCCAAGCTTTTGGTTCTATTTCTGGATGATATTTGGGCGCACAAGACAAATGAGTACAAACTCCTTTAACAACAGAAAATTTATCGTTTGTAGTTCTGGAAACTCCTTCATCTAATGCAGGATTTGCAACTTTTTGATTAAGAGATGATAAGTTTTTTATAGCCTCAGAAGTCTGGTGCACTATAAAAATTGGAGTTCTCCGCCATTCAACTACCGCCATAGCACCTGGTTCTAGTTTTGATAAATCATATTTGACACTTGCTCCAAGCGCTTTTGCTCTTTCGCTTGGCTGCCATGCGCTCAGGAATGGCACTGCAAATCCAGCAACTGTAACTGCTCCAACTACAGAGGAAGTTATCTGCAATGCTTTTCTCCTTGTGGTATTAACTTTTTCTTTTGGAATTGGTTTTGTATTTGAGATCAAGGTCTTCTTTGTAGATAAGTTAATTTTTTGTGCTAAAACTTTTTTTCCTCCTCCTAAAATTTTGTCTTTCCAGAGAGTCAAGATTTTTATTGCTTCATCTTTATTATCTGTCTTAAGACTTTTTTTGAAAACTTCGCCGTCTATATTTATGTATCCCCAGTAAAATGGAGATCTATCTCTTGTGTAAAGGGACATTCCCTCTGAAATATGAATATGTTTTGCTTTTTTTCCTTGCATTTTGAACATCAAATTAGTGTTCAAAAAAGTTTTTAAAATTCTTTTAAACCCTAATATATCAACGATTCAACGAAGAATCACGTGCATTATATTATGGAAATTATCAATTAACAATTTTGAACACAAAAAAAAGGGTCTTTTTTGTGTTCAAAAAACTATCTTTTAGAAAATTGTGGACTTTTTCTTGCTTTTTTGAGGCCTACTTTCTTCCTTTCCTTTACTCTTGAATCTCTGGTAAGATATCCTGCTTTCTTCATTAGTCCTCTTAATTCAGCATTTTCATCTATTAAAGCTTTTGATATAGCTAGCCTTATCGCTCCAGCTTGCCCGAAAGAACCGCCTCCATTTACTTTTACATCTATATCAAAGCTTTGTTCAACTTTTGCTAAAACCAGGGGCTGTTTTACGATCATTTTTGCAACATCCCTTCCGAAATATTCATCTATTGATTTTTTATTTACAGTTATAACTCCCTTTCCTTTTTTTAGCCTCACAACAGCTGTTGCTTCTTTTCTTCTACCTGTATAAATTGTCATTTAATTAATAACCTCTGGATTTTGCGCCTCATGTGGATGATTTTCTCCACTGTAGACTTTTAGTTTGTTTATGATTTTTCTATTTAATCTATTCTTAGGCAACATTCCCTTAACAGCGTTTCTCAAGACTTTTTCAGGATCTTTGCTTAATAAATCTTGAAAGTTAATTTCTTTCAGATTGCCTGGATAGCCAGTATGTTTGAAATATATTTTGTCTTTTGACTTATTTCCACTTATCTCGATCCTCTCAGCATTTATTAAAACAACGAAGTCACCAACATCAGAGTTAGGTGTATATTCAGGCTTATTTTTTCCTCTTAATATATTTGCTATTTGTACAGATAGACGTCCAAGCTTTTTACCTGAGCAATCTATTAGATACCATTTTTGTACGATATCTTTTGTAGTTAAAGAAGAAGTTTTCATAAAATACTAAAATTTGATTCGGTATATATTAATATAAAGGTTTTCGATTTCAAACATGAGATACTTTTTTTTAACTATTTTATTTCTGGGGCTTTTTGTAGGTGTTCAGATTGTGCTCTATCAAAACTATGATTCTAAACAATCTGACATTGATTTTGATGATATTTCTAGTTCAATTGTAAAGTTGGAATCAACTACCACAAGGACCTCAAAAAATTTTGGATCTGGAATTATCATTTCAGAAGATGGCTATATAGTTACTGCTTACCACTTACTCAGAGGTGCATACAATATATCCGTTGTAATATTGGGTGATAAATATGATGCGAATATTGTAGGATTTGATGAATACTCCGATATAGCCGTGATAAAGGCAAATGCTAATGGACTAAAACCTATACAGATTGAAAATAAATTAGACTTGAAAATTGGTGATCAAGTATATGCAATTGGCAATCCATTTAATGTAGGAATATCTGTGTCATCAGGTATCCTAAGTGCAACAGGTAGAAATTTTGGTAATCCTTACCTGGATATTCTTCAAACAGATGCTTCGATAAATAAGGGAAATTCTGGTGGTGCATTGGTAAATTCAAAGGGAAAACTAGTAGGAATAAATACGTCTATTGCAACATTATCTGGTGGTTCAGATGGTGTAGGTTTTGCAATTCCATCTGATAAAATTTTGAGCATATCTGAGGAAATAATTAAATATGGAAAGGTTAAAAGAGCATGGATTGGAAGCCTCTCTTTTAGACCTTTTATTTACACTGATAAAAATAATATCTCACAGAGAGCTTTGCTTGTTATTTCAAATGATTCAGAAACTAGTGAAAATGGTCTCATTAATGGAGATATTATTGTTTCGATTAAAGATTCTGAGGCTATTTGGTCAACGCTTAAAGCATCAATAAATAGTATTACTCCTGGTGATTCTCTTGAACTCGAAATAATAAGAAATGGGCAAAAGCAAAAAGTGTTAATTGAAACAACTGAAATACCTGCTAGAGTACTGGCTCCCTAATAATTTCAGCTCCTAATTTATTCAATTTTTCTTCAATGCATTCGTAACCCCTATCTATATGGAATATATCATCGATTTGAGTTCGATTTTTACCAACTAGTCCGGCTAAAACTAAGCTGGCAGATGCTCTTAAATCTGATGCCTTTACTACAGACCCTACGAGATTTGGGACTCCAATTATCTTTGCTTTATTTTTTTCAAGCTCTATATTCGCTCCCATTTTTCTTAATTCGATTACATGCTGAAATCTATTTTCAAAAACTGTTTCCTCAATGATTGAACTGCCATGTGCTATCGAATTTAATGCCATAAATTGAGCCTGCATATCAGTTGGAAATCCTGGAAAAGGTCTTGTGCAAATATCTGTAGCCTGGAGATCAGTTGTTGTTGCATCAGCCTCAACTGCATTTTTCTCTAGTTTAATTTTTACTCCAGTATCAGAAAGTTTTTGGTGAATAGTTTTTATAGTAGAAGGTGATATATTGTTTACTTTGACATGCCCATTTGTCATTGCGGCTGCAATTAAATATGTTCCTGCTTCGATTCTATCTGAAAGAATTTTCCATTTTTTACCATTAAGAAGATCTGTTCCCTCGATTTCAATTGTCGATTTGCCTGCACCAGAAATTTTAGCTCCACAAGAATTTAAGAAATTTGCTAATTCACTAACCTCAGGCTCTTTAGCACAATTTCTCAAGATTGTTTTACCAAGCGTTAATGACGCTGCCATCATTAAATTTTCAGTACCTGTTACAGAAACTTTTGGGAATGTGAAGTCTATTGGATAAAGTTTTTGAGCTTTTAGATATATAAATTTTTTATCAGACTCGATTTTAGCACCCATCATTTCAAGCCCTTTTAAATGGAAATCGATTGGCCTTGTTCCAATGTTACAACCGCCTGGTTGAGAAATTTTGGCTTTTCCATACTTCGCTAAAAGAGGCCCCATTACAAGGACCGATGCTCTCATAGTTTTAACAAGTTCATATCTAGCCTCTGGTAAGTTAATATTTGAAGAATTTATCTCTATAGCTCCACTTTCAAGAAAATTAATTTCAGATCCCATGGAGTTAAGTAGTTCGAGCATGGTAGAAATATCCTTAAGATGCGGGAGATTCTCAATTTCAATAGTTTTTTCAAGTAGAATTGTTGCTGCAATTATTGGGAGACCTGCGTTTTTAGCTCCTGAACAGTTCACATCTCCGTGAAGTTGATTACCTCCCTTAATTATCAATCTTTCCATATTTAATCAATGTAAAGAGGTTTCCAAGTTTCAATTGCCTTGTCTAAATCATAGTTTTCATTTTTTAAATTATCTTGAAATTGATTTCTGAAAGTAAGACCAAGATTTATCCCATCAATGATGATATTAATGATTTTAAACTCACCTTGTTTATTTTTGTAAAGTGTAAATTTTGCTTTAAAAGAATCTGATGCGGAAAAAAAATTTATTTCTACCTCAAGTGTTTTATTTTTATTTTCCTTTATTTTTCTACTTGTTTCTAACTCATAATCTTCAAACTCCAAAAGTGCTGTGATATAGGTGTCAAGTAAGAGCTTTTTTGTTCTAGTTTGAAAAAGTAGAATCTGTTCTTCAGTAGCAGTTCTATAAGTTTTACTTAGTATAAGCCTTGACACTAGACCAACATCAACCATTGGTTCCCATATATTTTTTAATTTTTCTTTAAATTCATCAGGTTTTTCATCATATTTTGAACCTTCATTCTTAATAATTGTCAAAAAATAAACTGCATTCTCATTAATGAAATTAAATGCATTTTCGTTATCATCCGATGCTATAGGTTGAGATAGAGAAAAAATGATAAATATTTTTGTTAAAAAAAGTCGTATCATGTTTAGATTATAAGTTGAAATGAAAAAAAATATTTTCCAAAAAGAAGCAAAAAAGGCTTTTTTAATAGAATTAAATGAACTTAAGGCTTTTTATGCATCAAAAGATTTTAATGTAGGTAATTTATGCCATGAAATTTTAAATTGTAAAGGCAAAGTTTTTCTTACTGGAGTAGGCAAATCTGGCCATATCGCAAATAAAATTTCAGCAACTTTTTCAAGCACTGGAACCTCATCTTTTTTTATACATCCTGCAGAAGCCTTACATGGTGATATGGGCATGATAGAAAAGAATGATTGCATAATTGTTTTATCAAAATCAGGTGAAAGTAAAGAGATCATCGACCTTATACCAGCAATAAAAGCCAAAAAAATATCGCTTTTCTCAATTACAGAAAATGAAAATTCTTCAATAGCAAAAGATTCTAAAGTTCATGTTAAGGTAAAAGTTTCAAAAGAAGCTTGCCCTAATGATCTTGCCCCAACGGCAAGTACAACAGTAATGCTTGCTCTGGGAGATTCAATTGCAGTTTCATTGCTCAAAGCAAAGGGATTTTCATCAAAAGATTTTGCTAGATCACATCCTGGAGGCAAACTTGGTAAGAAACTTACACTTAAAGTTACAGATTTAATGATTCCAATAAAGAGTGCAGCAGTTGTAAATGATAAGGCTCTTATAAAGGAGGTGATTGTAATAATATCTGAAAAAAAACAGGGCTTTGCTCTTATACAAGATGCTAAAAAGAAAATAGTTGGTATATTCTCAGACGGAGATTTAAGAAGGCAACTTCAAAAAAATATTGATATAAATAATGTTCAAGTTTCCAAAGTAATGACTAAAGAATTTAAATCCATTGAATCAGAAAAATTAGTAGTTGATGCAGCTAAATTCATGAAAAAAAATAAGGTCTATTATTTAGCTGTAAATCAAAAGAATAAGATTCAAGGGTTCATAACCATGCATGAAATCTTGGAAGCTAATGTTTTATAGAAATTTTCTTTTATACCTTTTATTCCTTTTATCTTCAAAAGCTTTTTCAACTGAATATCAGATTCAGGCTGAAATTGTTGAAATCGATACACAAAATAACCTTGTAAAATATTTAGAAAAAGTGACTTTCAATTCGAATGAAATCTCATTCAAAGCAAATAAATTAATTGTTAATCAAAACAATGAGCAAATTGATGCTTCAGGGTCTCCAATAGAGCTAAGCTTTAAAGAAAGTGATGAAATGATAAATGGCCAAGCTAATAGACTACAAATAATTCAAAACACCTTATACCTAAGAGATAATGTAATTATCTTTAGGCAAGGCAATGAAATCAAAACACAAGAAATAAAAATTATTCTTAAAGAAAATGATTAGAGTAAAAAATATTACAAAAAAAATTTCCTCAAAAATGCTTTTAAAATTTATAAGCTTTGAGTTAAAACCAAATAAGATTACTGGTTTGCTTGGAGCAAATGGTGCTGGTAAAACTACATTATTTAGATCAGTTGCCGGACTATCTTCAATAGATTCAGGAGAAATCTTTCTTGGTAAAAAAGAGGTATCAAAGGATGATATTGAAAAGCGGTCTCTACAAGGTCTTAAATACGTGCCGCAAGAAGATTCTTTATTTGAGGAGTTGAGTCTCCTAGAAAATTTAATTGTTGCGCTAGAGCTACAATTCAAAAAAATACAGAATAAGCATAGAGAGAAAATTGATTTTTATCTTGAAAAGATGAATTTAAAAAATAAAGCTAATATCAAGGCTAAATTCCTATCAGGAGGAGAAAAGAGAAAAACAGAAATTCTTAGAGCTATTCTTTTAGATGCTAAGTGCATCCTTCTTGATGAGCCCTTTGCAGGTGTAGACCCAATTTCAGTTGAAGAGATAATAAAAATATTAAAGGACTTAAAAGAAAACCTTACAGTTTTCATCAGTGACCATAATTTTCGTGATGTTATGAAAGTTTGTGATGAGATAATTCTCATGAATCAAGGAGAAATATTGCTTAATGGGCCCCCAGAGACAGTACAAAATGACCGACTTGCCCAAAAGTTATATTTTGGCGAAATAAATTAAAAATTTATAAAGTAAAATAATTCGATGACAGAAAAAATTTCGTCTTCTAAATATGAATTGATTCAAGAAACCATAGCAAACCCTGAATTTAAATCAAAACTTAGCAATATTTTAAAAGAAATGTCAGCGAATGATCTTGCATCTTTAATTCAGAATTCACCTCCTCAAGAAAGAAAAATAATATGGGACTCAATTGAGCTTGAATATGAAGGTGAAGTTCTTGGTGAGCTTGATGAGCAGCTCAGGGATGAATTGCTTGAAGAAATGGAACCTGAAGAAATTTCATTAGCAATAAGTGATTTAGAGGTTGATGATTTAGTCGATATTTTGCAAGCACTTCCAGAAAAAATTACTAATGACGTTATTGCCTTAATGAATTCAAGAGATAGAGGAAGAATTGAAAATGTAATTGATTTTTCTGAAGAATCAGCAGGTGGATTAATGAATACTGATGTCATAACAGTAAGGGCTGAAAATACCATTGAGCTTGTCTCAAGGTATCTAAGGTTCTTGAAAAATTTACCCCAAAATACTGATGATATTTATGTTGTAACAAAAAACGATGAATATTTGGGCATTCTCCCCATAACAAAAATCTTAACATCCGATCAGAATATGACTGTAAGAGAGGTTATGGATACAGAATTTCAACCAATAAGTTCTGAACTAGATCAAGTTGATGTTTATGATTTATTTAAGTCAAAAGATTTATTTTCAGCACCTGTAGTTAATAATAAAAATCAGCTTGTTGGTCGAATTACTGTAGATGATATTATTGAAATTGGTGCAGATGAGGTTCAAGAGGATTTTAGAGCACTTGCACAGATCGAAGAAGATGTTTTTTCATCTCCCAAAAAATCAATAAAAAATAGAATTTTTTGGCTTTCTATCAATCTCTTAACTGCAATTATAGCTGCAGCTTCAATTAGTCTGTTTGCAGATGTCTTCGAAAAAGTTGTCTATGCTGCTGTTCTAATGCCAATTGTTGCAAGTATGGGAGGAATAGCAGCAACACAAACTCTTGGCATCTATATAAGAGCAGAAGCCATGAGGAAATTAAACAAGAAAAATTTTAGATATTTATTTAGAAGAGAATTTATCGTTGCAGTAGTAAATGCAACCTTTTTTTCAATTTTTATTTTTGGAATTACCTACTTTTGGTTCTCTGATTACAATCTTGCGATAGCGATATCAATTGCAATGATTTTAAATTTAATTATGGCTGCTGTAGGTGGCTTTCTTCTGCCCTATATCTTAAGAAAGATTGGATATGACCCCGCAATTTCTGGAGGTGTGATTATCACTACAATCACAGATTTAATTGGATTTGTTACCTTTCTTGGAATAGTTAGTTTTCTAGTTATTTAAAACTTCTAAATTATTATTGTTGCCTTTGATTTTATAACTAGTTTTAGTTATTTCATTGATGTTATCATCTAAAATCCCGGTAACTATTGCTGCTCCAGCAGCGGCTGGTATACCACCAAATATTGCTACATACCAAGGAAGAGCCTGAGAAATTTTAGTAGTGAAATCTAAATTTAAATCATATGTATCATACAAAAGGGAATTAGTTGCTATAGTCCCATAAATATCAGCCTTAGCTGGACCAAAATCTAACTCTAAATTACTTATATTTATAAGATTATTTCCCTCAATTAACATTTCTCCACCAAGCTGATCAATATAAAATGAATCTCTTTCATATTTATCAAAATTTAGGTTTAAAAAGCTTGAAAAACTTGTTCTCAAATCAATCAATGAAAGCACCCTCAAAGCGTTAAAATCAAAAGAGGCATCAGAGTATTTGATATCTTCTCCATTAACTAAAAAATTTCCAAAAAATTCAATACTGTTTAAAGAAATTTTTGCAGAGATATTGTTTGTTTCAATAGAAAATTTTTCAAAACTTAGATTTGGAAAATTCTCCTTTACATAGTTCGAATTGTTAACATAAAACTTAGTATTTAGATTTTTAACAGAAAGATTTGATAAATCGAAAATAAATCTTGACGGATAGTCCTGTTCAAATGTGAATAAATTTGAATCAATTTGACTTATTTCAAACAGATAATTATCAGCAAAGATATTCAAGTTCTTGGAAAATAAAAACTTTAGTTGTAGAAGATTAGAGTCGACAAAAACCTGATTATCAAAAAAATTAATATGGTAATCATTACTTATTTTTGGTTTTATAGAACCATAGATTGCACTCACTGAGCCTTTGTTATCGAATGATATTGAGAAAGGATCTTTAAAATCATCTAGAAAACTTACTTTAAAAACTTCTTCCCCAAATGAGTAGTCTAAATAAAGGTTTTCACTTTCAGCAAAAGGAAAAGAGCCATTAGCAACAGCGTCAACCTTAAAATTATCTAAATTTATTTCCAGATTATTAATGTCAAAACTACTTGGAAGAAATGAAAAATTAGGATTTGAAACCAAAATTTTTCCACTCAAGGACCTATTAGCATTCAATGAAGTGAAGGAAAAAATAGATTTAACATCGCCTGAGATTATGTTGCTTTGCCTGAAGAAAACATTTTCAGCTAGATTTGATGGTGCCCAATAATATATATCTCTACTACTTCCAAGAGTAAGTACATTCAATTTTAAAACTTCGTCAAAATCTATATTAAAAAATTGTTGAGAATTAGCAGTTTCAGCATTAAGGAAAGAGGGAAGTATTTTAAATTTATCATTAAAATCTAATGAAATCAGTCCTTTCAAATCGCTTAGAACCCTCTCTTCTTGATAAATATCTAAGTTGAATAGAGTTATATCGGAATCTATTAAAAGTTTTAATTTTTGGTTTTCATAAGAAGCAATTCCACTAAAGCCGGAAATATTTTTAAGAGCATTATTATTAAAAGAAATGCTCGACTCCTTAAATGTGAAACCAAACCTTCTGCCCTCTGTTCTTAGATCAGCAATATTTAGACTTTCAATATTAGCTTTTCCCAATGATGTTCTTTTTATACTTCCCTTTTTTACAAAAAAATCAATGGCATTTCTTCTCTGATTAGAGGGGTTAACTTTTATTGAGGCTTCATCGAAGTATAAAAAATCAATGTAAACTTCTCTAGATAATATTGAGTTAAGAAAGTTAAGTTTTAAAAGTAGATTTTGTCCCTCTACCTTTATATATCCATCATAATTAAAATTTTCGAGATTTATATCAATTCCTTTTAAACTTTGTCTAAAAGAAATGTCCTCATAAGAAAGCTTACCTGCAAAAATTTTATTTATAAAAAATGAGTTGATATTTGAAAAATTTAATATTGTGCCAAAAAGATGAAAGCCTAACAGGAATATCGCAAGTAAATAAAGGAAAATCCTTAAAATTCCAATTAAATGTTTTTTAACCATTTTTTTCTTTGGTTGAAGAAAATTAATACCCAAACAAATGCATTAATGACTGGATTCACCAAAAATCTTATCTCGTTTTCAATTGAATAAGTATTAATAGTACTTAAGAATAAGTTTAGAAGATAACTTATCAACAAAACTAGCGTTATTTGCTCAACTAAAGATTTCTGAATCCAGTTTATCTTTGAGAATTTTAAAAATAATCCAATAATAAAAAAGGTTAATGTATACGGAATTGAAAGATCGCTGAAGAAAAGATCAATTAAAAAGCCCTTAAGAACAAAATAATAAATTCCAGGGGGCTCTTTAAGAATTACAATTGCCAATAATGATTGAATTAAAAAAAGATCCGGTGCCCATTTCCAAAAATTAAAGCTAATCAGTAAATAATTTATAACTATGAGCAGCGAAAGTCGAAAAATTCTAAAGATATCAGTCATATAGAGTGACTCCTTTGTCTATAGATTGGTAAGGATTAAAGAAAAGCTCAATGGTCAGCTTTTCTTTGAACATATTTCCTTCAACTCTCTCAATTTTTATTAGCTTTCCAGCGATTAAATTTTTCGGGTAAATTCCGTCAAACCCTGTTGAAAAAAATGTGTCTCCTATTTGATAAGTGGATACTTTTGATTCATTGAAACAAACTGTTTGTTGTGGCAGACCGTTTCCTTGAGCAATACAATAAAAATTTTTTGAATTCTTTAAAGAAATAAATTCTTCAGGATCACTCAACAGTCGTACTTTAAATTCATTAGCTATTAATCCGTTTGTTTTGCCGATAATGAAATCTCCTTGAGATACTGAAAAAACCTCATTATCAACCGCATTTTCAGCCTGAAGGTAAATCAAATGTTTTTTACAACAACTATAATTAACTTGATCAAATGCTGAGACATAAGATTTTTTTGAACTTTTAGATGAAGTTATATTGGTATTATAAGATTTTGAATTTTCCAAAGATCTAACCTTAAGCTCTGCTTCATAAACATCATTTTTTAATTTAATGATCTCATTTTCGAGCTCAACAATTTTTAAACTTTCATATTCTTTAAATTCCTGTGAAATGCTCTCAATAAAATTTTCAGGTATCTTTAATGCCTTCGCTAAATACCTTTGTGAAGTTTCGTTTAGATTAAAGTAGTACGAACTTAAAACTAGAGTGACTATTAAAAGAATATAAGAGAGGGTGAGAATTATTTTTTTTCTAAATGTTAATATTTCTCTTGGCATTACTCATCAGCAAAAAGATCAAAATCTTTGTCCATTAAGCCTAAGGCAATTCCACCACCTCTAGCAACACAGGTTAAAGGATCTTCTGCAACTGTTGTAGGTATTCCAGTGCTTTGCTCAATCAGAGTATCAAGGCAATGCAACAGCGCTCCACCTCCAGTTAAAACAATTCCATCTTGTGATATATCTGCTGCAAGCTCTGGAGGAGCTAATTCAAGTGCAGTTCTGACAGATCTTACTATTGCTGATGTTTGATTTTCGAGAGCTTTAAAACCATCTTCTTTTTCAAAAATTACTAATTCAGGTATGCCTTCAGCTAAATTTCTTCCTCTAAACTCATAAGCTTCAAATTCTTTTTTGCAGCTCAATGTTGCACAACCAACTTGAAGTTTTATTAATTCAGCAGTTGTTTCTCCAATTACCACACCAAATTTTCTTCTAACATAAGCCTGTATTGCCTCATCAAACTTATCTCCACCTACTTTCAGAGATTCTGAATAAACAATTCCATTTAAAGAAAGAATAGCAACTTCAGAAGTTCCACCACCAATATCAATAACCATACTTCCTCTTGGTTTATCAATGTTTACTCCTGCACCTAATGCCGCTGCAATAGGCTCCTCAATCAACTTCACAACACTTGCACCAGCAGATAAAGCTGATTCTCTGATAGCTCTTTTCTCAACTTGAGTTGCTTTAGATGGAACGCAAACTAGAACTCTTGGACTTGGAGACAAGATACTGTTATTTGAAACTTTCTTGATAAAATGCTGGAGCATTTTTTCTGTTACATTGAAGTCAGCTATGACTCCATCTCTTAATGGTCTGATAGCTTCCATTTGACCCGGAGTTCTACCAAGCATTTTTTTTGCATCATGTCCTACAGCAATAACAGATTTCTGTCCATTAGTCTCCTTAATTGCTACTACAGAGGGCTCATCTAAGACGATTCCGTTTTCTTTTGTGTAAATTAATGTATTGGCTGTTCCTAAATCAATTGATATATCATTAGAAAATAAACCCTTTAAAAATTTTAACATTTCAAATATATCTCTATAATATTGAGAACTTTATAGAATAAGGCTTTTGATGAATAAAATCGAGTTAAAAAATCTATTATTTTTGTCGCGACTCCAAGTAAATGAGGAGGATCAAGATAAAACAATAGAAAAATTGCAAAACACTTTCGAATTGATCGATCAAATGAATGATCTTGACCTCGATAAGTTTGAGCCACTGAATAATCCCCTTGAGCTAAGTAATGTAAGCCGTAAAGATGAAGAAACAAATAGAAATAAAAAGGAAGAATTTTTAAAAAAGTCGCCTAAATCTGACGAAGATTACTTCGTTGTACCAAAAATAGTTGAATGAATTTCCAAGAAACAAGAAATAACTTTCGACAAAAAAAAGTTTCTGCCAAAGAACTCACTGAAGAGAGTCTAAAAAAAGCAAAAGAAAAGAAAGATCTTAATGCGTTTATAAGTCACTTTGAAGAATATGCATTAGAGCGCGCATCAAATATTGACGCGAATTTTAATGAGTTTAAAGACAAACCTCTCGGTGGCATTCCTATTGCCCATAAAGATATTTTTTGTACAAATGGGAAAAAAACTACGTGTGCATCGAAAATGTTAGAAAATTTTATACCACCATATGAGTCCACAGTTACACAAAATTGTAATGATGCTGGTTCAATTATGATTGGTAAGACAAATATGGACGAATTTGCTATGGGTTCATCAAATGAAACTAGCTTTTTTGGCCCTGTGAAGAATCCGTGGGGTCATTCATTAGTGCCTGGAGGGAGCTCAGGTGGTTCTGCTGCCTGTGTTGCTGCTAACATTACAACAATTTCTACTGGTACGGATACTGGTGGCTCTATAAGACAACCTGCTGCTCTTTGTGGAATTACTGGACTTAAACCAACTTATGGCCTTGTTTCTAGATGGGGGATGATTGCCTTTTGCTCCAGCATGGATCAAGCTGGTCCTCTAGCTAGAGATGCTTTTGCCTGTTCAGCATTACTGAATGCAATGGCGTCTTATGATAACAAAGACTCTACCTGCTCAAAAAGAGAATCCATTGATTATGAAAAAGGATTAAAGAAAGATTTCGGCAAATTAAAGATTGGTGTCTTGAAGGGTATTGAAAATCTTGGAATATCAGAAGAAGTATTAAACGCTTATGAAAGCTCTAAAAAAATACTTGAACAATTAGGACATAGTTTTGTTGAATTAGATTTTACAGAACTATCAAGTGGTATTTGCTCATATTATGTTATTGCTCCAGCTGAATGCTCTTCAAATTTGTCAAGATTTGATGGTGTTAAATATGGCCATAGGTCAGAGGCAAAAAATATAAGCGAACTGTATCTAAAAACCAGAGCTGAGGGCTTTGGAGATGAAGTGCAAAAGAGAATTTTAATTGGGTCTTATGTCTTATCTGCTGGTTTTTATGATGCGTATTATAGAAAAGCGCAAAAAGTAAGAAGAATGATTAAATCCAAATTTGATGAATTTTTTAAGAATGTTGATTTAGTTTTCTTACCTACAACTTTAGATCAAGCATTTGAAATGAATAGAGAAAGTTCAGATCCCAACAGAATGTATAAAGAAGATTTATTAACCATTCCAGCAAATCTTGCAGGGCTACCAGCTATGTCATTGCCAAATGGTTTTTCAAAGAACCTTCCGATAGGCGCACAATTCGTTGGAAATTATTTCTCAGAGGAATTATTACTAAATACCGCACATAAAATGCAGGAGGTGACAGATTGGCACAAAATGACACCCTAGTTAACGGCTGGCAACCTGTAATTGGTCTTGAAATTCATGTCCAGTTACAAACCAATACAAAGCTTTTTTCTCCTGCTAAAAACCAATTTGGTGAAGAGGCAAATACTCTTGTAGATCTCATTGATTTGGGACTACCAGGAGTTTTACCTGTACTTAATGATGGTGCTGTTAAACAGGGAATAGCTTTTGGTTTAGCAACAAATGCAGAAATTGCTAAAACAATGGTCTTTGATAGAAAAAATTATTTCTATCCAGATTTACCAAAAGGCTATCAAATAACACAACTGCATTATCCAATTGTAAAAAATGGTGTCGTTGATGTTGAAGGTAAACAAGTTAGGATTCATCAAGCGCACCTAGAAGAAGATGCAGGGAAATCAATGCATGATGTGTATGATAGTGAGTCAGTTGTAGATTTAAATAGATCAGGAGTACCACTTCTTGAGATTGTATCTGAACCAGATATTCGCTCAGCAGAAGAGGCTGTAAAGTACTTAAAAAAAGTTCATCAAATAATCACTTATTTAGATATTTCTGATGGAGATATGTCACAGGGCTCTATGCGTTGTGATGCGAATGTTTCTATCATGCGACCAGACGATAAAGAATTTGGCATCAGAGCAGAAATAAAAAACATCAATTCATTCAGATTTGTGGAGAAAGCCATAAATTTTGAAATTAAAAGGCAAATTAAAGTTTTGGAATCAGGAGAAAGGGTTGAGCAAGAGACAAGACTTTATGATTCTGTAAAAGATGAAACAAGATCGATGAGAACAAAAGAATTTGCCAATGACTATCGCTACTTTCCTTGTCCTGACTTAGTGCCTCATAAAATATCAGAAGATTTAGTCAAAGAGGTCAAAGATAATTTAAGTGAACTGCCGGAAGAGAAGCAAAAAAGACTCATGGAAATACATAGCCTTAATGAATATGATGCTGGCGTATTGTGTGCTGATAAATCAACTGCTGATTTCTTTGAAGAAGTTGCAAAAGAGGCCGATGCTGAGCTTGCAGCAAAATGGATAATAGGCGATCTCAATGCGCTTTTGAATAAAAATGATATAAGCCTTAAAGAAAGTAAAGTTGATGCAGCAAATTTCTCTAAACTTATTCAAAACATCTCTGATAACACCATCTCAGGAAAAATTGCGAAAGATGTTTTAGATGAAGTTTGGCAATCTGGAGAAGATGTAACCAAAATTATAGAAGGCCAAGGCATGCAACAAATCTCAGACGAAGGTGAGTTAGAAAAAATCATTGATAAAATTCTTGTAGAGAATACAAGCCAAGTAGAGGCTTATCAATCTGGTAAAGATAAACTATTTGGCTTCTTTGTTGGTCAAGTGATGAAGGCTACTCAAGGGAAAGCAAATCCAAATTTAGTAAATGAACTTTTAAAAGAGAAATTAAAAAAATAGATTAATTCTTTTTATCTTCTTTTTTTAATCGCAACAACCATTTAGCACCATCACGTTCTGCGTCCATAAATGCCGCTCTAGTAAAGAGTAAGGGAATTAGTAAGCTGGCGTGAACAATAAAAGAAACAAAACCATTATATCCATACCATCCTAAATAATAAGTAGCAATTAGGCCAAAGAAGAAACTCCACATGGTAAACAGAACTAAAGTGAAATAGGCTTGAATAGACGGATCTGGTATATGTCTCAAAGGATTATACCTGTGGTCCATAACCAACTTCCAACAGCTGTCTACCCAATAAATAATTTTTAGTATGTTTGATTGCATTTTCTCCTCTCCGAATTAATATTTTAATATTATCTTTTAAAAATTCCAATCCTGTCAGATTTGTAAGCTCCAACAAAAACCTTATCTTCAAATGGATAAGCAACTGAGGCTCCACCGAAGGCAACATCTTCAAAATTGTATTCTTCTATGACGTTTAAATCTTGATCAGTGTGAATTACAAAAAAAGGTGTTGGACATTGCAAAACCGTCTCTTCAATACATGCCAGCTGGCCAAGATCAGTATTTTGTCCGCCAATCCAAAGCTCATCCCCTACAGCGATAACATTATCTGGACCACCATTTAAGAATGTTCGTAAAACTAAGTCGTTTCGAATGCCATTACTAAACTTTGAAATCATGCCATTCGTACGATAATTTACATATAAATTATCATTAATCATTTCAATGCCATTTGGCCATGTACCAGCTGAATTTGGCACGATAGAGTACCCATCTTTAGAATTCCACTCATACACATGGCCAGTATTAAATCTAAAAATATTTAAAAAGAAGAGGTAGTAAAAACCTAGGTCTTTATCATATTGGTGAGTGGCAAAAAAAGAACCTTCGTTATCGAAAACAACAACATCATTAAAATATGTATTTTCTCTTGGTGCCTTTGTACACCCAACCCAAATTAATGTTGGGTTTGTTTTGTCTGAGAAGGTTACATAATCAGGAAAAATTAGAAAAAATTCTATACTGCTAACTTTTTGATGATTCACTACTGCAAGTAATGAAGCCTCCTCTAAAAAAGGACTTAAGTTCTCTCCAGTAAGTTTTATGCCCTCATAAATATCTATGCCATGTGGATAAAATTCCTTATATGGTTGGCAATTTTTATCACCAATGCCTAGACTATTTTTTTCTAAAAACTCTACATCAAAATCTTCTATCTCATTAGTTTTCAGATCTAGCTTCGAAAGTTTGCCAACTAAAACCCTTCCTTCATTTAATTCAGGTAGACCGGCAAATTGTGATACTACAATAGAATCCTCTTCTGGAATTTTGGCAAAATCTTCAGGATTTTGTAGGTTGCAAATTAATTCGAGAGTGCCTAGGCTCTTACACTCATTGATATTCTTGTAATCACTAGAACATCCAGTGATTACAAAAATTATAAGAACTAATTTTATTGAGTATTTATACAAATATCATTGCGAGATTTTCGGCAACAAAACCTGGTTTATCTGCACCTTCAACCTCAAGCTCAATTTTAAATTTAAGCAGCCAACGACCACCTTCTTTTTCAGTTACCTCGATTAGTTCACTGTTATATCTACAATTTGAGTCGACCGGAACTGGACTGACAAATCTAATTTTGTCGTATCCATAGTTCATAGCCATTTTTGTACCTTCAATAGGAATGGCTGTTTCATAACCTTTTCCCACAGATAGTGAAAGCATAAGAGCTCCATGAGCTATTGTGCTTCCAAATAATGGTTTAGCTCTCTCAGGATCTACATGAATAAATTGTGGATCGTCTGTTACATCTGCAAACGTATTTATCATACCTTGATCAACTTTAAACCAAGATGTACTTTGTACTTTTCCAATTTCTTTATGTAAATCTTCAGGTTTTATTGCTTCCATATTTTTCTCCTATTTCATTAGATGATCTTTAAATTGATCTCTAAGGTTAACCTTTAGAACTTTACCAGTTGCTCCTAAAGGCAATTCGTCTACGAATACTATATCATCTGGCTTCCACCATTTAGCAATTTTATCTTCTAAAAAGCTGTATATAGATTCTTTATCCTTTTTGTCTCCTGCAGCAACAATTAATAGAAGTGGCCTCTCATCCCACTTTGGATGAGCTACTCCAATTACAGATGCTTGCATAACATCAGGATGTCCCTGAGCAACATTCTCTAAATCAACAGAACTAATCCACTCTCCTCCTGATTTGATGACATCTTTTGCTCTATCAACAATAGTCATATATCCGGCGGGGTCTATACTTGAGATGTCTCCAGTATCAAACCATCCGTCTGCATCTACGGCATCTTCATCAAATTTATAATATCTTTTATTTACCCATGGCCCCCTGATTAAAAGTCTGCCAAATGCTTCCCCATCTTCAGGTAATCTTTTACCATCATCATCAACAATTTTTAGCTCCACTCCATAAACTGGTTTCCCTTGCTTAGTCTGAAGCTTATACATTTCTTCTTTTGGCATTGCTTCCATTTCTTTTGTTCTAAGATTGGCTGTGGCAAGCGGACTTGTTTCTGTCATGCCCCAACCTTGGACTACATTTATGTCGTGTTCTTCATCAAATTGCTTAATCATTGAATATGGCACTGCAGAACCTCCAATTACAGTTTGTTTTACGCTATCTAGAGTGATTTTTTGCTCAGTACAATAATTTAATAATCCCAACCAAATCGTTGGCACTCCGAAGGCTAAAGTTACTTGCTCTTTTTGGATTAATTCAACCAGTGCAGCTCCATCCATGCCCATACCTGGCAGAACGAGCTTAATACCATTCATGGCACCAATATATGGCAGCCCCCACCCCATAACGTGGAACATTGGCACTACCATTAAAATAGAGTCACTTCTATTAAAGCCCAATCCATTAGCAGAAGATCCAGCCCAAGCGTGCAATAAAGTTGATTTGTGAGAGTAAAGAACTCCTTTTGGATTACCGGTTGTACCTGATGTATAACATAAACCACATGGTGCATCCTCATCTAAGAGTGGCCACTCGTAATTTTCATCGCCCTTTTCAATAAATTCCTCATAGGAAACTGCATTTTTAAGATTTGATTCGGGCATTTCCTCTTTTGAGCACAAAAGAACATATTGCTCCACAGTTGGGCACTTATCCTGAACAGCTTCAAGCAATGGTGCAAAAACTGTCTCAGTAAAAATTATTCTATTTTCAGCATGATTTATTATGTAGACCACTTGCTCTGGATGGAGCCTAAAGTTGATAGTATGCATTACAGCTCCCATACCTGAAATGCCGTAATAAAGCTCCATATTTCTGTAAGTATTAAGTGCTAAAGAGCCAACATTTTGACCTTTCTTAATTCCATATTTTTCTAGTGAATCACCAACTTTTTTAGATCGTTTCGCAACTTCACCATAATTTGATTTATGTATTTTTCCATCAAGTGTCCTTGAGACAATCTCAACTTCAGGAAAATTTCTTTGTGCGTAATCAATAATGCTCGCCACATTTTGATTCCAGTTCTGCATATTACTCATTTTTCGCCCCTTTTTTTTAAGTAGTGTAGATAAGGATACCATTCATTTTTCAGAGGAGAAAACCATTCTTGAAGAATTTTTTTGATTTTCATATTTTCTGAATCAGTGATTTTTAATTTACTTTTAGGATTAAACAAATGGATAAGCTCAATAAGGTTTTTATCAAGCTTATTTTCTTTAAGCAATTCTTCAAAAGAAATTGTTTTGCCGTTTATAAAATGTCCAAAAGTATTAATTATTAAATTATCTGTATATGCCATTCCCGTTAAGTTAATAAAATACATTTCTTTTTTCTTAAGATATTGAATATCTAAATGATCAAAATAACTGTAATTCAATAGTTCAGGGCATGAGTCAACTGTAAAATAGTTGTCCCAAACTGCAATGTTATTATTCTCCATATCCTTAAGATCATTATCTACTTCATCATTTAGCTCTTCAGAGATAACGTTAGGGCCAGTCCAAATAAATGTCTTATCTTGAGGGAAATTATTCTTAAAGCTAGCAAAATACTCTTTAGTATTTTGGTTTTGATCTATGAGTTCAGATGTATATATGCTTGGACAAAAAATAATTTCACAATCCTGAAATTCATTTTCTGCTTTATTAAAAATATCTAGTTGGCTTTTTAAATCATAATCTTCAGTATCATCAAAAAGTATTGCGAAATGATTGCAACCAAGAGATTTAAATTTATTTATCTTATTAGCAAGTGAAACATAATCATTAGTTTTTGGGCACAAACCAGCACTGATTTGAATATTTTTTTTATTTGCGTTGTGACAAAAATTTTGAAATTGCTCTTCCCACTCTTTTGAATGGTCTAAATCAATATGCTTTCTAATAAAAGGATCCTCTTTGGGAGCGTACAAATAGAAATTTAGATTATTATTACTCAGTGACTCAACAATAGCATTCCTCTGTGAAAAGCTCATTAAGCTTCCATAAAAACCCTCAACAATACCTAATTTTTTCATAGCCGATTAAGTCTACAAAATTTATCAGGAAAAACTTTGTTTTTCTTGATTTCAAATTTTGAACTATTAATTCTAATTAGCGTTTCAGTTTCTTCAAATTTTTCACAAATAAACCTCATTCCAATAAGTGACTGCATGGAGGCTGTTATTGCTACAGCAGGACCCAAAACGCCAAGACTTACACAATGGTTAGTCTCTAAATCACCTGATTCTTTGAATAAACAAGAGTAGCAACAATGTTCTTTTTTTGAATTTTTAAAAATTATAATTTGACCGCTAAATTCAGAAGCTGAGGCAAAGCAGATTGGTTTATTTAAATTCACCATTTCCTCATTTAGTTCAAATGAAGTTTTTAGATTATCTGTACAATCAAAGAATAAATTAGAATTAATTTTCTTAAAGTCGATTTCTGATGACTTTACTGGATAGATGTTTACTTCAACCTCTTTATCTAAATTAATTAAATAATCTTTAAGGGCCTCTACTTTTTTTTTACCAATATCTGATTCTTTGTAGAAAACCTGACGGTGAAGATTTCTCTCTTCGACCGCATCAAAATCAATAAGATTAATTTTTCCAACGCCTGCAGCAACAAGATAAACTGCTAGTGGTGAACCTAAACCGCCACAACCGATAATTGTGACTTCACTTTCACAAAGTTTCTTTTGATCTTCATAAGAAAAATCATCTAAGACTAGCTGTGAGTAATACCTTTGGGGAATTCTATTCAAGTTTGCCAAAAGTATACCTCTCTGTCCCTTTAAGGTCTTTGTTTGTAGTGACGTTTCTAAAGCCACTTTTCTTCAATAGATTTTTTATTATCTTTTTTTGTTCAGGAGAATGCTCCAAAAAAATAATCCCGCCATAATTTAAATAGTCTTTTGATTCAGAAATTATTATTCTTAAATCTTTCAAACCATTTTCATCTGAAAAAATAGCCTCTTCTGGTTCAAATTTTAGACTCTTATCAGTGTTGGCGCTCCTATCTACGTATGGTGGGTTACTTATAATTAAGTCATACTTTAACGACACTTTCTGATACCAGTTTGAATTTAAAAATCTAACTCTTGCATTATTATTTTTAGCATTTTTCTTTGCAATAGATATTGCCTTAATACTCAGATCAACTGCATCAACGGTTGCTTTAGGAAATATTTTTGATAGTTCGATAGCAATGCATCCTGTTCCAGTACCTAAATCAAGAATGCTTTTTGGCTGTAATTTAGAATTTTCTATATGCTCAATTAAAGTCTCTGTTTCAGGTCTTGGAATCAAGACATCTGAATTGACCTCATAATTCCCATTATAAAAATCCCAGTTTCCAATAATATGCTGAATAGGTCTTCTTTCAGAAATCTCATAGCATATTCTTTCTATATCTCTTTCTAAAATATCATTAGTATTTAATAAAAAATGAAGACCCTCTTCATAGTCTTTACCATAAGCATTACGCCAAGCATTTGAAATAGTTGTTAATTTATTGTGACTGTTCTTCAATTTCTAAAAGTTTTTCAGCATTGCTCTGAGTGATTAGTGAATCTACAATTTCATTCAATTCTCCATCTATCACTGATTCTAAATTATGTACTGTCAATTTTATTCTGTGTTCAGTTACTCTTCCTTGAGGATAGTTATAGGTCCTAATTTTTTCACTTCTATCTCCAGTTCCCACCATATTTTTTCTTTTGGAAGCTCTTTCACTTTCTAATTTTTGTTTCTCAAAGTCATGGATTTTTGAGGAAAGGATACTAAGGGCTTTTGCTTTATTTTTATGTTGTGATTTTTCATCCTGTTGAGAAACAACTATTCCAGTAGGAATATGAGTAATTCTGACTGCACTATCAGTGGTGTTTACTGACTGACCACCAGGGCCAGATGCTCTGAAAGTATCAATCCTAATTTCGCTTTGATTAATTTCACTTTCTTTTATGTCATCAAGTTTTGGCAAAATTGCTACTGTAGATGTTGAAGTATGAATTCTACCTTGTGATTCTGTTTCAGGAACTCTTTGTACCCTATGAACACCTGACTCAAATTTCATCCTCTCATAAACTTTTTCTCCAGAAACCATTGCAATAATTTCTTTAAAACCTCCAGGACCAGATATAACCTCTTTAACTTTTTCAACTCTCCAGTTATTCCTTTCTGAAAATCTTGAGTACATTCGATAGAGATCGCCTACAAAAATCGCTGCTTCGTCACCACCAGCACCAGCTCTTATTTCAAGATAAATATCTTTTGCATCATCTTCATCTTTTGGCAATAATTTAAACATTATTTCAGCCTCTAGTTCAGAAAGTTGATTTTCTGTTGATGATTTTTCTTCTTGAGCTAGATCCTTCATATCTCTATCAAGAAGCAATTCATTTATTTCCTCTAAGTTTTTCTCAAGCATCAAATACTTTTCATAATCCTCTACGATGTTTGAAATTTCAGATAATTCTTTATTTAATGATGTAAGTTTTTGTATATTACTTGTAATTTCTGGTGTTGAAAGAGATGCATTTAGCTCTTTTTCTTTTTTCTTTAAGTTTTCTAAGGTATCTCTTATTGAAATTCTCATTTGGACTTTTTAATAAAGCTTATTATTGAAGGATCATCAATAATTTTTGATAATTCATGAGCATTCTTTGACGCAATTTCATTAGCAAGCTCTTCTATAACTTTTTCTACATCAATGCCCTTTTTTAAATTACTTTTAGCTTTTTTAAGCGCTTCCGTTTTTGCATTAAAAATTTTCTCTCTAGCTTCCTTTTGGTTTCTGCCCATCATTTGTTTATTTTTAAGTTTTCTAAATTCTTTATCAGCATTTAACTTGATAATTTCTTTAGCAGCATTTACTTCCTCTTTTCTAGTATCCTCATTTTTCTTTAACATCTCTCCTAATTCATCTAGAGTGACTATATTCACTTTTTTATTTTTTGTAATTTTAAAAGATATGTTTCTTGGAATTGCTAAATCAAAAACTAAAATATTTTTTTGAATTTTTGATAAAAAGTCTTCTTCAATAAAATTTTTGTTAGATGATGCAACTATGACAACTGCATCAGATTTTTTTAAATAGGTCTTAATTTTTGAAAGTGAATCACTTTTTATTCCGCTTATTTCGACATTAGATCTATTTACTAAAAAGACTTCTTTTCCCTTTTTTACAAGTTTTGGTACTAACTTTCGAGAAACATCACCGCCACCAATAACAAGGACGGAGTTTATTTCATCTTCATTTGATATAAACCCCTCTACTATGGTTGATATAGAAAGAGGATTCTTTGATAAATCAGTTTCAGTTCTTATAAGTTTTGAAAATCTTATTGCATTATTGAAAGTATTTTCCAACTCAGTATTTAGAAATCCCATTGAACGTGAATTATTTAGCGATTTTTTTACTTGGCCGAATATATCTGGTTCACCAATTATCATTGAATCTATGCCTGTCATCACTTTTAATGAGTGTTTAAATGCATCAGTACCTGCATACAGATATTGGTCATTTTTTCTTAGATTTTCAAATTTATTTAAAATTTTAGAAACAACCTTTTCAAAATTCTTTATATCAGACCTTGAGCAAACTGAGTAAAATTCAGTTCTGTTGCAAGTTGAGAGTAAAATCCCGTTATCAAATGTATTTGTCATCTTTAAATTTGTGAGAACTTCATCAATTTCCTTTTTATTAAATGCGAACTTTTCCCTTACTTCTAAAGAAGTAGATTTATGACTTATGCCCCAACAATGTAATTCCATAATTTGACCTTATTTTTATATATAAATTATAAACGGATGTGCAAGTTTATCTGTTTGAATTGAGTTGTTCAATGTAGTGACTGAATTCTCGCTGTAAAAATAATAAAATTAGCATTCTATGGACTCATTTACACATAAATCACCAGCAAAAATCAATACCTTTTTAAATGTGCTATCTAAGAGAAATGATGGCTATCATAATATTTATACACATTTCGAGTTAATTGATATTTTTGATGAGATAAATTTTGTTCCCTCTGTCAAAAACTCATTTTTTTGTGACGACCCTGTTCTAATTAAGAATAATATCATTGAAAAAACCTGTAGTTGGTTTAATAAAGTGTTTAATAAAAAACAAGTTTTTAATATAAACCTTAAAAAAAATATTCCCTATGGCTCCGGACTTGGTTCTGGAAGCTCAAATTCAGCTTCAACGCTAATATTTCTTTGTATGTTTCATGGAGAAAAAATTAAAAATTTAGATAAAACTGAAATTTCAAAAAAACTTGGTGCTGATGTTTCTATTTTTTTAGAGCAAAAAAGTGGTTTTGCTAGTGGTGTTGGTGAGGTATTTGAAAAAGAACACTCTTTTAAAAGTGAATATTTAATAATTTCGCCAAATTTCAACATTTCAACTAAAGATCTCTACAATTCAAAATTTCTTCAAACAAATCGCCAACCGGATAAAAAAACTAATTCATTTTTTGAACCTCTTAAAAGTGAATCTCGTAAATTTAAAGCTTTTTATGATTATTTAATTGATATTGGTGGTGAAAGATTTAGAGATAAATTAAAACTTACTGGTACTGGCTCAAGTGTTTTTTTAGAAAATCCCTTGAGAAATGATATTGAGTTATTGAAAAGAAATACTAAAAAGAAGTTTAGAATTTTTGTTGCTAAAAGTTTAGAATACAATTGATTTTAATGACAATGGGGTGTGGCCAAGTGGTAAGGCAGCGCCTTTTGGTGGCGCCATTCGTAGGTTCGAATCCTACCACCCCAGCCAATAGATGATGGAAAAACAATTAATATTTAGCGGTAACTCAAATAAACAGCTAGCAGAGTCAGTTGCGAAAAACCTTGGGAAAAAACTTGCCCCAATCAAAGTGAGTACTTTTAGTGATGGCGAAGTGAATGTTGAAATCGATATCAATGTTAGAGGCTCAGACACATTTATAATTCAATCTACAGACTCACCTGCTGAAAAAAATTTAATGGAGTTAGTTCTGATTGCAGATGCTTTAAAAAGAGCTTCAGCAAATTCTATTACAGCCGTCATTCCTTATTTTGGTTATGCCAGACAAGACAGACGAGTAAGGTCAGCAAGAGTTCCAATAAGTGCTCGTGTTATTGCTGAAGTTTTAACCAGTGTTGGTATTTCTAGAGTTATTACTCTTGATATTCACTCTGAGCAAATTCAAGGTTTCTTTTCTTTTCCAGTAGATAACGTTTATACATCAAATATTATGTGCAAAGAAATTATTGGTAAATATAAAGTTGATGATTTGCAAGTAGTTTCACCAGATACTGGTGGTGTTATAAGGGCTAGATCAGTTGCAAAAACGCTTGGTGTCAAAGATTTAGCTATTATTGATAAGAGAAGAGAAAAAGCTAATGAGTCTGAAGTTATTAATCTAATTGGTGATGTAAAAGATAAAGTTTGTATAGTTCCAGATGACTTAATTGATACAGCAGGCACTCTAAGTAATGCTAGCCATGCATTAAAGGCAGAAGGTGCAAGAGAAGTTATAGCATATATTACTCATCCTGTACTCTCAGGGAATGCTATCGAAAATTTGAATAAATCAGCTATTGACAGACTTGTGGTATCAAACTCTATCGATATTGGTGACAAATCAAAAAAATGTCCTAAAATAGACGTCTTTGATATATCGCCAATAGTTGCTGAATCAATTAAAAGGATTACAACGGGTGACTCAATAAGTGAACTTTTTAAATGATGGAAACTTTAAAATTAAAAGCTGAAATAAGAGAAAAAACAGGTGGCCTCTCATCAAAGAAGGCTATTTACCAAAATAAATTAGTGCCTGGAGTTGTTTATGGAGGAAAAGATGCACCAGTTGCAATACAAGTCAAAAATAACGAACTTCTTAAAATCATTAATAATGAATCAGTTTTTAACTCTCTAGTTGAATTAGAACTTGCTGATAAAAAACATAATGTTGTTTTTAAAGACGTACAAAAACATCCATCAAAAAATATTTTTATTCATTTTGATTTACAAAAAGTCTCAAAAGGTACAAAAATTAATGTTACTGTTCCAGTTGTTTTGACGAATCAAGATAAATGCTTTGGTGTAAAAATCGAGGGTGGAGTGATAAATCATGTTTTAAAAGAACTTTCAGTAATAGCTGATCCAGACAATATTCCAGAATTTATTGAATTGGATATGGAAGAAATAAAATCCAAAGAAAAGGTACGGCTTAGCGCACTAGAAAAAAAATCCTCTTACAGTTTTCCAAAAACTTTGAAAAATCAAGATCCTGTAATTGTTTCGGTGCTAACTGCAAAAGGTGGTGCAATGCTTCTTGATGATGAAGTTGAGGAAGATGCTGATGCTGTTGAAGGTGAAGAGACAACAACACAGGAAGGTGATAATGAAAAAGCTCCTGAAGAAAATAAGTCAGATAATTCTGAGGGGAAATCAGAATAAATTGCTTCATCTTTGTATCGTTGGTTTAGGCAACCCAGGCGATAAATACTCTAAAACAAGACATAATGCAGGTTATGACTTCCTTGACTTAATTGCTAAAGAATTCAATGCAGATTTTAAGTACTTAAAAAAAATTGATGCAGATTATGTTGAGATTGATTTTGAAGATCAGAAAATTGCTTTGATAAAACCAAGAGAATTTATTAACAGAAGCGGCAAAACACTCCAACTTGTCAGGAAATATAAGGTTAAAAACACTAAAGATATGCTAGTAGTGCATGATGATATGGACCTTGAGCCAGGTGATGTGAAGTTAAAGCTATCTGGAGGTCATGCTGGACACAATGGTCTAAGAGATATTTTAAAGGCAATAGGAAATGATTTTGTCAGATTAAGATTTGGCATAGGACATCCTCCTAATAAAGAGCAGACAGATGCTTGGGTGATAAAAAAACCAAATCCACAAGAAAAAGAAAAAATGGCTATCGCATTCGAGAAGGCCATAAACAATATCGATAAAATCTTGCTCAAAGACTGGATGATTATAATGAACGACCTTCACTCTAATGAGTATTAAATGTGGCATTGTGGGTTTGCCTAATGTTGGTAAATCTACTCTTTTCAATGCCTTAACATCTCAAAAAATTCAAGCGGAAAATTTCCCTTTTTGTACTATTGAACCGAATGTTGCAAGGGTAAATATACCTGACTCAAGACTAGATAAGCTTGCAGAAATTAATGATCCTGAAAAAGTTGTTCCCTCTTACATGGAATTTGTAGATATAGCTGGTCTCGTAAAAGGTGCGCACTCTGGGGAGGGGCTTGGAAATAAATTTCTATCTCATGTTCGAGAAACACAATGTTTTGCACATGTAGTACGTTGTTTTGAAGACACCAATGTTATTCATGTAGAGGGTAAAATTTCTCCTATTGATGATTTAGAAACTATCGAGACTGAATTAGTTCTTAGTGATCTTGAAATAGTTGAAAAAAGAATAGAAAAAGTAGGAAAACAATTAAGAAATGGAGATAAAGTCCTCAAAGATGAATATGAGTATTTAGAAAAAATTAAAAAAGAATTATCTGATAAAGGTTTTAATGCTGATTTAAGCTTAAATAGTGATGAGGACTTTTTAAAAAACTTGCAACTCATTGTATCAAAATCTTTTTTTTATATTGCAAACCTTCATGAAGATGATGAAAAAAATCTCTATATTTCTGAACTTGAAGAACATGCTAAAAAAACTAATAAAGAACTTATAAAAGTCTATGCAAAGGCTGAGGCAGAATTAATAGATCTCGATGGAAAAGAAAGGCTTGAATATCTCGATATGCTTGGCTTAAAAGAGCCCACACTCGATGTCATAATAAAAAAAGGTTTTGAGCTATTAAATCTTTTTTCTTATTTTACGGCAGGGCCAAAGGAAGTGAGGGCCTGGTCAATTAAAAGAGGATCAAAAGCACCCCATGCTGCAGGTAAAATTCATAGTGATTTTGAAAAAGGATTTATTAAAGCAGAGGTAATAGGATTCTCTGACTATATTGACTGTGGTGGTCAACAAACAGCAAGAGATAAAGGAAAACTAAAGATTGAAGGAAAAGAATATCTCGTTCAAGATGGAGATGTAATCGAGTTTAAATTTAATGTTTGAAGTTAGTGTAATAATCCCAACTTTCAATGAATCGCAAAATATTCTTAGGGTCATCAAAGAAGTAGAAAATACTCTGAAAAATTGTGATTATGAGATTATTGTTGTTGATGATAATAGCCCAGATGGAACTGCTGAGACAGTAAAAAAATATACAACATCAAATAGCAGAGTTTCCTGTATCAAAAGAACCTGGAAAAAAGGACTCTCATCAGCAGTTGTAGAGGGTTACGCGTTATCTACAAAAAAACATATTTGTGTGATTGATGGTGATGGACAGCACGATCCTAAAAATTTGGAGCTATTCATTGAAGCCTTTGATAATAATGAAGTTGATATTGTTATTGGCTCAAGATTCTTGAATAAAAGAAAAACACATGGATTATCAACTGCCAGAAATACATTAAGCAATCTAGGAATAATAATTACAAATTTCTTTTTAAGTAAAAAAATTACAGACCCTCTGTCTGGTTTTTTCATGATAACGAATCAAAAGTTTGGCAATCTGCAAGAGAAACTTTATAAAGACGGTTTTAAAATTTTATTTGACCTTCTAATGCTAAATAAACAATTGAGGGTTAAAGAAGTTGGAATAGATTTTAGAAGCAGAATAGCTGGAGAAAGCAAGCTTAACATTTCAACTATATTTAATTTAGTTGGGCAGATATTTGAGAATATATCTAGAGGATTCATTCCTGCAAACTTTGTAGTGTTTGCTTTTGTAGGCACTTTAGGGGTGTTTGTCCATTTAGTTATGCTTAATATTCTTGTGACACAAAGTGTAGGTTTTATCGTAGCGAATACATTAAGCACAGTGCTGGCAATGTGTTCAAACTATTTTCTCAATAATTACCTGACTTTTCATAATATTCATAAATTATTTATGGAAAGAGTTAAGGGATTAATTAAATATTGTTTTGCAAATTCGTTCTCCATCCTGGCAAATATTGGGGTAGCATCACAATTTTATCTAAGTGAATTTTCAGTAATTGCATCTGCTTTATTTGGGATCTTAGCAGGGTTAATATTGAATTACTTTCTTAGTGTAAGTCTGGTCTTTAAAAAATGATTTCAAGAGTACTGAATATTACATTCTTACTTATAACTTTAAGTTTTTTCTATCAAAAAGCTAATACAGAAAACTTCTATAATTGGGATGCAATAGCCTACACCATGGCAGTTCAGCTTGATGAAGGCAAATCTACTGATGAAGCTCACGGATACACATATAAAACTTTAAAAGACGAAGTTGATCCTGGTCTTTTTCAAACACTTTGCTGTACTGGAAAATATAGACAAGATCAGTTTGATAGCCCAGAAAACCTTAAGTCTATGATGCCAATGTATGCACTAAAACCCGGCTATATTGCTCTAATTAAAGCAGTGAAGTTATTTACTGGATTGAATGAATATCAATCCATGAAATATATTTCTATTTTTTCTACATTAATTATGACTTTATTATTTTTTATAACTTTCTTTTTTCAAAAGAACTTTTTGCAATTCTTATGGATTCCATTGGTTTTCTTTTCTCAATTTTTATTTCTTGCGAAACTCATGACTCCTGATGCAATCACCGCACTACTTTTTTTAATTTCAGTAATGTTTTTAGTGAAGAATAAACTTTATGCCTCTTATCTTATTATGGCATTAACGCTTACATTTAGACCTGACATGATTGTGGCAGCTGGCCTTACAGGATTATTACCACTGACAAAAAAAGATTTTCGCATGCCAATATTTAACTCAATTATTTTCTTATCAATATACTTTTTGATTTCAGCTAGTATTTCACATAATGGTTGGTGGAGTCATTTTTATACAAGTCTTGTAAGTACACAAAGCAATTTAAATCTTTTTGATCCATCGTTTGATTTAAATCAGTATTTTGAAATTTTAATCGGAAATACTTTATGGGTTCTAAATGATATTAATTATGTAGGTTGGTTCTCTCTAACTTTTATCATAATCTTCTTGAGTGCTTATTTTGTATTAGAAAATAAATCTCAATGGATTAATCTCATTGCCTTAAGCTTGTCGGTGGCAATTATTATAAAATTCATTATTTTTCCAAAGGTTGATTCAAGAGTATATTTAGCTATTTTAGTACCTGCTATATATACATTCTCCTTGAATTATTTAAATCTTCGGGAAAAGATTGACACTAAATAAAAACTTATTATTATCAGAATCTTGGCTATGTAGCTCAGCTGGTTAGAGCGCAGCATTCATAATGCTGAGGTCCTTGGTTCAAGTCCAAGCATAGCCACCAATCGATAGCTATTTTTTAAGAATACTAAAGATTATTATTAGAGAAACTAAAGCTATCAATCCTTGCTGTCCAATCATGTCTAAAATTGCGACAAAATTTGTGTAGACCTGACCAACAAATGCAGTTTCCGGACCAAAAATAATGCCTAATAATAAAGAAGCTGAAACCAGAACCAGTAAAACTTCAGTTAAAGAGTTTAGAAAATCTTTTATTTTTTTGAAATTGAAATCGAAAAATTTCATACCTTAAAGAGCATGGGGGTTACCCCCCATGCAAACTATCGTTATTTAATGTTTAGCACACCCATTACGATAAGTAATACGATTAGACCAGCCAATCCATTATCACCTAACATAACGACGTAACCCATAATGGTATCAATTACATTTCCGAAGAAATAAACTTCGCCACCAAAGACGATTGCTGCAACGATCCCAAGACCGATTACACTTGCTAAAACACCAGTGAGACCTGTAATAAAGTCTCTTACTGTTTTCATAACACTATCCATAATTCCCCCATGAAATAGTTCAAGGATATGGTACAAAATAGGGTACTTTTGACAAATTAATTTAAATTGATGAACTATTTCAATTAATACGGGTATGGAGAGATATAAATAACTATTATGAACTAAGAAAAGTCCTAAAACCCTTATTCATACTTGGTCTGTAAGAATTACACTAATCAAAAAAAACTTTTGGCCCCATTATATTCTCTGGATCTATTGATTTTTTAAGGGTTTTAAGCAATTCATGTTTGTCAGAATAATCAGAAAAAGTTGTCCAAATGTATTTTTTTCTCTGACCAATGCCATGTTCTGCGCTGGGAGATCCAGAGTGCATTTTTGTAACTTCATAAATCTTATTTTTACTCTCATTTATTTCTTCATCACCAACTAAATTTATATGGACATTGCCATCTCCAAGATGACCAAAAGAATAAATTTTTACTCCTAGGTTTAAAGCATTTATATCTTCTAAATATTTCTGAAGTGATTTAAGAGGAACACAGATATCTAACTTATAAGCATTCATGTCTGATAAAAGAACAGGTATGTTTTCTCTTGCACTCCACATCTCTGTCGCTTGTTTTGAGTTAAGAAGACTTACCGAATCTCCAAATTTTTCAGAAATATTTTCTAAAAAGTTTTCAATTTCTTTTTTCTCTTGGGAGACGAGCTCTAATAAAATTATATAATCCGAATCAACTTCTCCTCCTGTCAATGCATGGCAATTCTTATCCCAAAATTCTAAAGAGGAAATTAGCTCATTCTTTTTATTAATTAATTTTGATTGCACAGTGTTGAGGTTATTTGCTTTTATTAAAACTGTTTCTTTAAAGTCCATCATTGGATAAGTTTTGAGGGTAACTAAGGTTATTAAGCCTAATACTCCCTCCGAGCCGTAAAATATCTCCATTAAATTTGGCCCTGTTGCATCTTTAAGAGATCTTTTTGATAGTTGAATTTTTTTACCTGAAGGCAGAATTATATTAATACCTGTTACATGATCTTTGGTCGAGCCATATTTTATAAATTTTGCACCTGCAGCATTTGTAGCAACATTCCCTCCAATCGAGCTAGATGAAGTTGAAGAAAATTCGATTGGTAAAAATCTACCTTTTTCTTCTACTAATTTTTTTGCATTATCTGTTATTACTCCTGGCTGGCAAATAACTTCATTATTTTCTTCATTCCATTGGATCTTGTTAAGTTTTTCAGTACTTAACACTATTTCACCATCGGTTGCTGTAGCCCCACCATTTAAACCTGTTCTTCCTCCTGAAATAACGATTTTTAATTTATTTTTGGAGGCGAAATCAATAAGGTCTATCACATCCTCTTCATTTTCTGGGAAAAAAATTGCTATAGGTGATGGTGTCAATCCCTGATACCAGTCCCTTCCATATTTATTTAAATATTCTTTGGAAAACTTAATTTTTTCACTAAAGCGTTCTTTAAGTAGTAGTAGTTGCTTATTCATTGTTTTCTGAAAACTATATAGTTTCTGTATACAAAAACTGTAAAGAAGCTTATTACTCCTGATACAACTTTTTGAAAAAGAATGTTATTAAATCCTAACGAAGCCATAAGGGCAAATATAAGTGCGGTAATTATTGCTCCGATTAAGCCACCAAAGAGATAAGCGACGAATTCAAATCTTGGTTTTTCTTTAAGCCAACCACTTTCAAATACGAATCTTTTTGCTAAAACATAACTTACCAATGAACCACATAAGTAACACACAAAAGCGATATATTCACGTCTAACATTTAACAAATAATCAAGTGTTAAAAGAAGTGCTGTATCTGCTATGAAGGCAACACCATTTGTGCCCCCATACTTAAATATTTTTAGGAACATTAAAAAGAGAGGTTAGGGTTTATATTAAAATTAATATCATTAACATTTGAACCATTGATCACAATATTGTTTAAATATTGGCCTTCAAGTTCAGCTAATCCACATATACCTTGATCATTAAAGGATAATCTGTCTTCTAAAGTGGTACATGCAAAAATTTCAGTATAGGTATCATTTGTTAATTCTCTGATTCTATAATTAGCAGTTCCATTAGTCATTTGCATTACATCACAAGGTTGGATTTGATTTTGATCATTTACCGCACATATCCATAACTGATCAACAGTTGCTTTAATTTTTTGATCTCCATTTTGCATGAGCACAGGAATTTCAGCTTTTCTTCCGTCATTAAACAAAAATTCTATTCTTAAAACAGTACTACCATTAGAGAGTCCATTTCTGTCGATTGTTGCTTTGTATTGCCCAAATCCATTTTCATCTACACTGACTGCCTCTACCGAGAGTTTTTGCTCTGCTGGAACACCTAAGCTGACAATGTAGAAATCAGAAACACTAAGACTTCCATTGCCATATTTTTTAATTTCAAAAATTCTCTCATTAAGTGAGTAGCCTAAATTTACTCTTGCTGGTGAGAATTCAGCGTAACTCAGTAAATCATAGTTAACACCTTCTCTTAAAAAAGATATTCCCTTATTTAAATCCATTAAACCATAGCCAAAGTATTCGTCTTTTCCAGCCGGACCGACATCATTTGTCAATTTTTCAGATTTCAGCAGAAGATTTATTTCTTCATATGTTAAATCTGAATCAAGGAATCTAAGAAGAGCAAAATAACCCGATACATGAGGGGCTGCCATCGAAGTGCCCTGATATAGTTGGAGTCCTTTATAGTCAGTGCCGTTATGAGACGAATTTTTAAAGCTGTATGCCATAACTCCATCGCCAATATCATTTCCATCGTAATCTTCTGAAGTTTGGCCACCAGGTGCTGCTATATCGACAAAATCATTATATGAGGAAAAAGACGACTTTCTTTGGTCTGCTTTTGTAGAGGCAACAGAAAATGCAAATTCACAAGAGGCAGGAAATCTTATTGCAGAATTTCCCTCATTACCTGCAGAAGCAACTACATAAATACCGTTATCCTTAAGATTTTTTATTTCTTCGCAAATGACTTCATTACTACCACCACCACCAAGACTCATATTGATTACAGAGACAGCCCCATATTGTGAAGCATCGTATATTTCTCCTGAATCATTATCCTTTCCCTGGACATAGTAAAATGCTTGAAGCTGATCATAACCAGAACACCCACCGCCATTTTCACTTTGATCTGAACCGCATACCCTTAGAGGTAAAGTTTTAGCTGCAAGTCCATTAATTTCATTACCATCGTTTTTAGCAGAAATTGTTGTTGCCACATGAGAACCATGACTTCCGTACTCAACATTTCCACTACTATTTACAGGTAAAAAATCAGGATCAGTTGGGTCATTATCGATTCCATCTCCATCAAATGAAGAGTCAGTACTTCTCACAAAGTCATAGCCATCTTCAACAAAGCTTGAATTTATCCATGCAAGAGAATCTTTACTAGGAGCCCCAGAGTCTAAAACAGCCACAATAACATCTTTGGTATCTTGACCAATTAAATCTAAAGCTTCTTTTGTTTTAATTTGTCGTAAATTCCACTGATAATCGTTATAGAAAGGATCTGCTGAAAATGGAATTGGATCCGCATCAGGATAATAAATGTGATTAAATTCAATAAAGTAATTTGGTAATTGCTCTCTTAGATATTCGATAGCTTTTATTTTTTGCACTTCAAGTGCGTCTCTTTGGCTGATACCAAACTCTCTAGTTGAGTCTTCAATTGTTTTTAAAGATTTATATCTTTTAATATTTTCATAACTTGGTGTCACTAGCCTTGCTCTATTAAATTTGTAATCAACTCCAAAAGCTTGCTTCAATAATTCCTCCTCACTAGAGGAAGGTTCAATAGATTTGTTTTTTTTCATAATTATGAATTCACCAGTATCAAATTTTTTAGCTGAAGCATTTCTATTTGATTGTCTTGCTGATGAAGTAACAAAACTGGAAGTGCTTGCTTGCTCCTCAACAATTAATGCATATTTACTGCCGTTTTGATTTAAATCTGCGGTAATAGAGATGTAAAAAACACCATTCCCATTTATAGATACTTGTTCTGTATTTCCCGCTCCAGTACTAAAAACAAGTGGGTTGCTTAGATCATCAGAAGAGTATGCATATAAATCCAAATCAGAATCAGAATTTACTTGTCTGAGGGTTACATTAATTTGTTTGTTTTCAATGTTAAGAACATATACATCCATTGGATCATCTGTAATATCTCCTTCACTATCCGTAAAACGTCCCGCATAGCCCAGAACTGAAACTGGATCAAAAGCTGGTTGAGCTTCGGTAATAGAGTTATTTGAGAGATAAGAAAATGCTTTGTTTGGAACATCTGAATCAATAATTACATCTGCAGCAAGAGAAACTGTTCCACTAATACTGTAACGTTCAGGTGCTGGAGCTGGAGTAGGTGCAGGAGTTGGTCCTGGTGTAGGTTCACTGCCACCCCCAGAACTTCCACCGCCGCCACCGCCACCGCCGCCGCACGCAACTAGCAGAATTAATGAAAAAAAAAGTTTTAGGTGCTTAAATAATTTCATTTTGTCTTAGGCAGCTTTTTTTTCGACTTCCTCAAATACAGATTTTATTTTGTTAATAGCCCAATCGAGTTCTTTTTTTGAAATAGTTAAAGGAGGTGCATATCTAATAGTAGTTTCATGCGTTTCCTTACACAATATTCCATTTTCTAGACATAATCTTGATAAATCTTTTCCAGAAATATATTTTGGATCTATTTCAACTCCAAGCCACAGCCCCTTTCCTCTAACTTCTTTGATAATCTTCGAATTCATATCAATTAATGACTTTTTAAAATAATCTCCCATGACTTTACTGTTCTCTATGAGCTTATCTTCATCAAGTAATTCAATAGATCTTTTTGCGATAGCGGCAGCTAGTGGATTTCCTCCAAATGTAGAGCCATGAGAACCAGGATTCATCCACTGCATCACTTCTTTCGAAGAAAGAAAGCAAGATACAGGCATAAAACCACCTCCTAATGCCTTGCCTAAGATTAATCCATCAGGTTTTGATTCTTGAGGTTGGTTGCTTTTGCATCCAATATCACAAGAACAATTTCCACAAGAGTGCTGATAAGCAAAAAGTTTTCCTGTTCTGCCCAAACCTGATTGAATTTCATCTAACAGCATTAGTACATTATTTTTAGTGCAAATATTTCTAACCTCTTTTAAATAATTTTCAGGTGGAACAATAATGCCGCCCTCACCCTGTATAGGCTCAATTAGAACTGCAGCAGTATTTTTATTTATTGCAGCTTCCAAAGATTTAGAGCAGCCATATTTAATACTGATAAAACCAGGAGTATGTGGACCAAAATCATCTTTGGAATTTTCATCGCTGGAAAAACTTATTATAGTAGTTGTTCTGCCGTGAAAATTTCCATCGGCAACAACTATTTCTGCTTTGCCAGGCTTTACTTTTTTTGTTCGATAAGCCCATCTTCTAGAAGCCTTAATAGCTGTTTCAACTGCTTCTGCTCCAGAATTCATTGGCAAACACATTTCAAATCCTGTCATTTTAGTTATAGTTTCAAGATAAGGACCTAGAGTGTCTGTATAAAAGGCTCTTGAAGTTAAAGAAAGCCGACTAGACTGCTCATGAAAAACTCTTAATAGCTCAGGATGTGCATGTCCATGACTTACAGCTGAGTAACCTGACATCATATCTATGTACTTTTCATCATTCACGTCCCAGACCCAAACGCCTTTAGCTTTTGAAAGAACAACCGGAAGAGGCTTATAGTTATCAGGGCCGTAAATAGACTCTTTCTTTATGTAACTTTTTTGAATATTATCAAGCACTGAGCATATTCTAATAAAGAATATTGAACACTTAAAGTAAAAATGTCGACTAAACAATCTACAAATAAAATCTTTATGGTTGAGCCTAGAGAATTCTATTCAAACCCACAAACTCAAAGCTCCAATCACTACCAAAAGAAAAATGAAAATGATGAAAAGCAACTCATTCTTGATAAGGCTTTAATAGAATTTCATAACTTTAAAAGTAATCTTGAAAAAAATGGAGTTGAGGTTCTCTGCCTTAAAGGGATAGAGGGTTGTCCAGATCATATTTTTCCAAATTGGTTTATTACTTTTGAAAATAAAACTATACAAATATTTCCAATGAATGCTGAAAATAGAAGAAAAGAAAAAACACCAGAAATGATTAATAAGCTTTGTAATACTTACAAAATTCAGAATAACTATAGTCATCTTGAGCTTGAAAATATTTTTTTAGAATCAACCAGTAGCATGGTTTTTGACAGGATAAATAGAGTCGTTTATGCAACTCCTTCTCCAAGGACTAATGAAAAATTTCTTAATGAATGGTGTGAAAGAAATAAGTATGATTTGTGTTCATTTAAAACAATAAGTCATACTGGTTCTGATATTTATCATACAGATGTGCTTATGTATGTAGGTACAGAAATAATAGGAATTTCTTTTGATGTTATTGATGAAAATGATAGAGATAAAGTAAAGAAAAAAGTTTCTAAATATCATAAAATCCTTGAAATTTCAGGAGACCAAGTTCTCGATTTTTGTGGTAATTCATTAGAGGTCGAAGGTGAAAATGGAAGCTTAATGCTAGCAATGTCTTCTAGAGCACATTTTGCATTGAGTGCTGAACAAAAAGATTTTCTTTTAAAATACTACAAAAGAATTATTCACTCTGATTTAGCAATAATAGAGAAGTATGGCGGAGGCTCTGCAAGATGCATGCTTTCCGAATTATTTTAATCTACAAGCTCAAGCTTTATTCTGCCTTGTCTACCAACTTCAGTTACTTTAACCTTAATATTATCACCCTCATTAATTACGTCTGTTAATTGTTCAAAATCTTGCTTTATTTGTGAAATATGCAATAGGCCATCCTTGCCAGGTAAAATCGTTACAAATGCGCCAAATTCTACAACTTTTGCCACCACTCCGTCATACTCTTTTCCGTTCTCAGGCTCAGCACATATAAGCTCTATTTTAGCTTTAGTCTCGTTTACTTTATCTTTTGAATCTCCAAAAATGCTTACATTTCCGTCGTCTTGTAATTCAATTGTTGTGCCGAACTCTTCTTGCAATCCCTTAATTGTTGAACCACCTTTTCCAATTACGACCTTAACTTTTTCTTTATCAATCACTAGCTTTTCAAAACATGGAGCTAAACTGGATAAATCATTTGGTTTTGAAATTGCTTCATCCATTATCTTCAATATATGTAATCTTGCCTCTTTTGCTTGAGATAGAGCTTTTTCAAGAATCTCCTCATTTATGCCCTCGATCTTTATATCCATTTGTAAACCTGTGACTCCTGATTTTGAACCAGCTACTTTGAAATCCATGTCACCAAGGTGATCCTCATCTCCCAGAATATCTGTTAAAATTTCGAATTTCTCATTGTCTTTAATTAATCCCATTGCCACTCCAGCAATATTTTCTTTAACAGGTACTCCTGCTGCCATCATTGATAAACTACCACCACAAACTGAAGCCATTGAGCTCGATCCATTTGATTCCGTAATGTCACTTACCACTCTAATTGAATATGGAAATTCGTTAAGAGTTGGCACAAATGGTCTAAGGGATCTTTTGGCTAATGCACCATGTCCGATTTCCCTTCTTTTTGGACCCATTGGCATCCCTACTTCACCAACACTATAGGAAGGAAAATTATAGTGAAGCATAAAATTATCTTTATATTCCCCAACTAGTGCATCCACAATTTGTACTTCTTTAGTGGCCCCTAAAGTAGTTGCAACTATCGCTTGTGTTTCACCTCTTGTGAATAAAGCTGAACCATGTACAGAGGGTAAAAAGTTCAATTCAATATTTATATCTCTTACCTCATTCATGGCCCTTCCATCGATTCTTGTTTTCTCTATAAGAACATTATTTCTTACTATATCTTTTTCAACTTCTTTGAATTGCTTTAAGTGCTCTGCATTATTTTCTTCGTCTACTTCGTCAAGTAATTTCTCCTTTACTGCAGATATTTTTTCACCTCTAGCTTTTTTATCAGTTGTACTGAAAGCATCTTTAATTTCGTTTCCAAATTTATTTTTAATTTCATCAAAAACTTTCCTCTCTGATTCAAGATTTTCGTTCTCATATTTTGTTCTCTCAGGGAGAACTTCATTAGAAAACTCTTTTATTCCTTTTATGACACTTTGCATTTCTTGATGAGCAAAAAGTATCCCCCCTATCATTAAGTCTTCAGATAACTCATTTGCATCTGATTCAACCATTAGTACTGCTTTCTCAGAACCTGCTACCACCATATCAAGATCAGAGTCATCCATCACATCAACAGCAGGATTAAGAACATATTCTTCATTAATTAATCCAACTCTCGCTCCGCCAATAGGTCCATTAAATGGAACATCAGCAATAGACATTGCAGCGGAGGCTGCAAGCATAGCTACAATATCGGAAGGATTTGACTTATCTAATGATAGAAGCAAACAGTTGACTTGCACTTCATCACTATAAAAATCAGGAAATAAAGGCCTTAAAGGTCTATCAATCAATCTAGAAGTTAGGGTTTCATATTCAGTTGGTCTAGCCTCTCTTTTGAAATAGCCTCCAGGTATCTTTCCTGCAGCATAAGTCTTTTCAAGATAATGGACGCTGAGAGGAAAAAAATCCCTCTTTTCAGCTGGTTTTTTTGTAACAATTGAACATAGAACAACAGTTCCACCCATAGTAGCTACTACTGAAGTAGCCTGTCTTGCAATCTTTCCAGTTTCTAAAACAAGACTTTTTGATCCAAATTGGATCTCTTTTTTTACATATTTTTTCATAATTAATTTCTTATTTTGAGATCTTTAACTAATTTCTCATAGGTACTTAAATCTTTTCTCTTTAAGTAAGTGAGTAACTTTTTTCTATCGCTAACGATTCTTAATAAACCTGTTTTTGAATGATTATCTTTGTTATGTTTTTTGAAATGATTTTGAAGTTCTTCAATTCTTTTTGTTAACAAAGCTACTTGCGTTGTAGTTGAGCCAGTATCTTTAACACTCTTTCCAAATTTCTTAACTATCTTTGCTTTTTCGTCTTTAGCTAAGCTCATTAATTTCTCCTCTTTATCACCCTTTTTGGGTGTAAATTTTTATTTTCATCTATAAGTCCGTATCCCATTAGCTCATCTTTAAAAAAAACAAAACATTCATTATGTATTTTTTGGTCTTCAACCCTTACAAAAGAACCATTTTGAAATTTTTTTACCTCAGAAGAACTTAAACTTACCTTAGGGAATTTCCTTAATATTTCTTCAACCCGCTTAACATACTTCATTTTAGATACATTGTCCAAACTTTTCAGGGTGTTTATATCGATAGATTCTTTAAGATTTATTGACCCTATTCCACTTCTTTGTAAATCAGTTAAACAACAAAATTTGCCCAATCTCTTTGCAATATCAACTCCCAAAGTTCTTATGTACGTCCCTTTACTTACAAGTGTTTTAATAGTGAATTTTGGATAATTGTAATCTATGAGTTCTAAATTTAATATTTCTATTTCTTGAGGTTTTATTTCAAATTCTTTGCCAGCTCTTGCAAGCTTATACATCGGAACACCGTTAACTTTTTTTGCAGAAAACTTTGGGGGAGTTTGTGTGCTTTTACCTTTAAATAATTCAAGAGTCTCAACAAATGTATTTTTATTAATTTCTTTAGAATCATTGTGGTATTGAATTAAACCAGTTATGTCCTCTGTATTAGAGCTAATATCAAAAACGTAGGAAGCAATATACTCTTTATTTTCATTTGAAAGAAATTTTATAAAAGAAGTTGATTCATCCAAAAAAATAGGAAGTAGTCCTGTTGCCAAGGGGTCTAATGTGCCAGAGTGTCCTGCTTTTTTTATGTTAAGCAACTTTTTAACTTTGAGTACAGCCTGAAAAGAGGTGAGGCCTTTGGGTTTATTTAAAATTAAAACACTCACTAATCTAGATTATCTATCAATGAGTCAATATTTCTTACTTTTTCTGAATGATCATCGTAAATAAAATGAAGCGAAGGCATTTTCTTTAAGTGAAGTTTTTGTGCAAGTGATTTTCTAAGTTTCCATGCGTTTTCATTAAGGTAATGGACTAATTCGCTTTGTTTCATTGGTGAATTAATGGTTGAAAAAAAAACTTTTGCACTTGATAAATCTCTAGCAGTTTCAACGTGATTAATACTGAAGAAACCACACGTTTCTTTTAGATCAGAGTGTTGGATTTCAAAAGCAATTTCTTTTTTTAGATTATCGCTAACCCTAATAATTCTATCCTTCTCCATGATTAAAGACTTCTTTTTTCTTCTTTTTGTTCGAAATTTTCGATAATATCCCCAGGTTTGATGTCAGTATAATTCTTTATTCCAATTCCACATTCTGTGCCGTTTTGAACTACTTTTACATCATCTTTGACTCTTCTAAGCGAATCTAGCTCGCCTTCATGTATAACTACATTGTCTCTTAACACTCTTACATGTTTTTCTCTTTTTACTGAACCCTCAGTAATTATGCAGCCAGCAACCATTCCGAATTCTGATGATTTAAAAACTTCTTTTACTTGAGCTAAGCCTAATATTTTTTCTGAGAAAATTGGTTCTAATAATCCGGATAATAGTCTTTTTACATCTTCTATAAGGTCGTATATAACACTGTAATAACTAATCTCTATTCCTAAATCTTCAGAAACTTTTTTTGCATTGTTATCTGAACGGACGTTAAAACCAACAACTTTAGAATTTGTTGTAGCTGCTAAATTTACATCAGATTCAGTAATTCCACCCACACCACTAAAAACTACATCTACTTCAACTTCATCGTTTCCTAATTTAGCTAAAGAGTGAACAATAGCTTCTGATGTACCTGCAACATCCGATTTAATAATAATTCGCATTTTGTTAATTCTTTCTTGGTCTAGCATTTGAAATGCAGACTCAGAAGTCATAACTTTCTTATCTTTTTTCTCTCTTAAAAAATCTGCTCTTTTGCTTAACAATGCCTTTGCATCTTTTTCAGAACTCATTACATAGAAAATTTCACCAGCTGAAACACAATCTTCCATACCTAAAACTTCAACAGGTGTTGAGGGCCCAGCTTCTTTAATATTATTTCCATTACTATCAATTAGAGATTTAATTTTTCCTTTCACCTCACCTGCGATAATAATATCTCCCATTTTCAATGTTCCTTTTTGAACTAAAAAAGTACCTAGTGGCCCCTTAAACTTATCTACTTCTGACTCTAGTATTGTTCCAATTGCATTACCTTTTTGGGGAGCTTTAAGTTCTAAAACATCTGCTTCAAGTTCAATCGCTTCAAGGAGTTTATCTATCCCTTGAGATTTCAATGCAGACACAGGTAACATTTGATTTTTTCCACCCCATTCTTCAGAGACTAATTCATGTTTTGCAAGATCACCTTTTACTTTTTCAATATCTGCACCATCTAAATCAACTTTATTAATCGCAACAATTATAGGAACTTCTGCAGCCTTAGCATGATTTATTGCCTCCTCTGTTTGTGGCATAACACTATCATTCGCAGCAACAACTAAAATTACTATATCTGTTGTATTGGCACCTCGTGCTCTCATAGAAGTAAAAGCTTCATGTCCTGGAGTGTCAATAAAAGTTATCTTTCCTGATTTTGTTTTTACTTCATATGCTGCAATGTGTTGAGTTATACCTCCTGACTCTCCATCTACAACATTAGTTGATTTGATTGAATCAAGAAGTGAAGTTTTTCCATGGTCAACATGTCCCATTACAGTAACAACAGGATGTCTTTTTGTTGGCTTATCATCATCTGGAAAATTTAAATTAGGTTTTGGATATTCAATTTCCTCCTGCTTCAAACTCTGCTCTGCCTCATAATTTACCTGAAACCCAAATTCTTCTGACACTAGTACTGCAGTTTCTTGATCTATCTCATCATTCAGGCTTGCCATCTCACCAAGTTCCATAAGTTTCTTAACAACTTCATTTCCTCTTTTATTTAATTTTCTTGATAAGTCATTTACTTTAATTGACCCATTGATATTTACTGATTTTTTCGCGGCAACAAAAGCATCATCTTTTTTGGGCTCTTTTTTAACTGGAGTTTTTCGTTTTGAAGTTTGGTTAGTTTTCTTTTGGACTTTTTTTGGATCAACAGTTTGTGATGGACTCTCAATCTTTACAGCTGAATTTGAATCTTTTGAACTTCTTATAAATGAGAGTAATTTTTGTTTATCCTCATTAGAAACGAGATCATTAACGCTTTTTTGCTGTAGTCCTGCGTTAATCATTTTTTCAAGAAGAATTTCTGGATCAATCTTTAAAATTTCTGATAATTTTTTTACTGATACATCCATCAAATTCCCTCTACTCAAACCATGGCTTTCGAGCCTCCATTATTAGAGCTGAAGCCTCAGATTCACTTATTTTTGAAGCAATATCCATGAGCTCACCAACAGACATTTCTGCTAATTCCTCAAGTTTTTTTACATTATTTTCGCTGAGGGCTCTTAAGGTTGAATTAGTCATTGTTGATAATTCTACAAGACTTTTCTCCATAGTAGGATCATTAAAATCATCACTAAATGCGTCTTGAAGCAGAAGCTCATTTGCTTTGTCTTTAATCTTGTTAGACTTTGCTTTTGTTTTAAAAATTGTTGTTAGAGATTCTTCATCTGCATCTACTATTTTTTCAAGAGTTTCGAATTCAGCATTTTTTAGGGCCGCTTTTTCAGGATCAGTTAAATCCAGCCTTTTTCCTAATTCATCATATTTTTCAGCAAGATTTGATTCTTGATACTCCTTAAATTGCTCTTTATTAAGCACTTGGAATGACCATCCTATCATTTGAGTCATAAGTCTTAGGTTTTGACCATTTTTTCCAATAATTTGAGCTTGATTTTCCTCTTCAACTTCTAAAATTAATGTAGAAGTCCTTTCATCAACTAGAATTGAATATATTTTTACCGGGGCCAAACAGTTGACAACAAATTCTGCTGGATTATCGCTATGAATAAAGATATCGATTCTTTCGTTACCTATTTCGTTAGACACTGCTTGAACTCTTGACCCTCTCATCCCAACACAAGCACCAACTGGATCAATTCTTCCATCATATGTTTTCACAGCAATCTTTGACCTGTAGCCTGGATCACGAGCGATTGATTTAATTTCTATAGTGCCCTCAGAAATTTCTGGAACTTCTTGAGTAAAAAGTTCTTTCACCAATCTATCATCCGTTCTGCTTAGGACTATTTGAGGTCCTCTAGGTGATGAAATTATTTCTTTGATTACAGCCCTCACTCTGTCATTTAATTTAAAAATTTCTCCCGGAATAATCTGATCTCTAGGTATTTGAGCGTTGAGATCTTCTTCTATTTCTACAAGTAAAAAATCTTTATTAATCCTTTTTATTTGGCCTAAAACAACATGTCCAATGAGATTCTCATATTTAGATGTGATTTTAGTTCTCTCTGCTTCTCGAACTTTTTGAATTATTACTTGTTTTGCTGCTTGGGCTGATATTCTGCCAAAATCAATATTCTCGATTTTTTTTGAGATTTTTCCATCGTTAACACTATCTCCTGCATTAGCCTTTAAAATTTGAAAGCTTTCATCTTCAAACTCATCTTCATCAACGACATCCCATTCTCTAAATGTGTCGTAATCTCCAGTATCTCTATCAATTCTTACGTTTATTAAAGACATTTCGCCAATAAGTTTCTTAGTTGCACTTGAAATAGCTTCCTCTAAAGCTTCGAATATAATTTCTTTGTCCACGCCTTTCTCCATAGAGACTGCAGATACAACTTCTAAAATTTGTTTATTCATTTTTTCTTTCCTAGTTGGAAATCTAAATCCAACTTACATTTTTCAATATTGCTAAAATCAAGCAACAATTCACCCTTCTCTGTTTTGACAGAAATTTCTGAATTCAAAACTTCTTGAAGGACGCCTTTTATCTTTCTCTGGCCATCCACCTTAGAAAAGAGTGTTAATGATACAACATCTCCAATAAAATTTTTACATTGTTGTAAATTAAATAATCTTCTATCTAGACCTGGTGAAGAAACTTCAAAACTTCCAAAATCTGAAAAAACGTCTTCAAACTGAAAAAAATAATCTATCTCCTTACTTACTTTCTCACAATCATCTAAATTAACCCCCTGAATAGCGTCTATATAAATTCTTAGGACTTTTCCTTTCCCTTGTTGTGTTGCAATTTCAAGGCCCCAAAGCTCACATCCAGATTTCTCTATAAGGGGTATTAAAAGTTGCTTAATATCTTCTTTGATCATCTTTAATGGTAGCGGGGGATGGATTTGAACCATCGACCTCCGGGTTATGAGCCCGACGAGCTACCAGACTGCTCTACCCCGCAGTGACGTTAAAGGATAGTGAAAAGACTTAAAATCGTCAATACTTATGGAATATAATTTAGTGAAGCCGAAGTGGCGGAATTGGTAGACGCGCTATCTTGAGGGGGTAGTGAGCTTTGCTTGTGAGGGTTCAAGTCCCTCCTTCGGCACCAAATTTACTCAACTGGTGGTTCGTCTTGAACTTCCTCAATTTGTTCGTCTTGAACATCTAGAGAGAGTTCTTCCTTTGAAAGGTATGCTAAAGTCAAGCATAGTATAAAGAATAAAGCTGTTAAGCCCCAAGTCAGCTGAGATAAAAAATTAGATGGTCCTAATGGACCAAATAAGGAATCTGAACTTCCTCCACCAAAGGCAGACCCCAGATCAGAACCCTTACCTTGTTGCATTAAAACAGATGCAACAATAAGCACTCCTAGAATAACTAAAATAATTTTTATCAGCATGACTGCGCTATCATATCAAATTCTTTTGGATTAAGTGAAGCTCCGCCCACCAAAGCACCATCAATTTCTTTAAGTTTCAGGATGTCCCTAGAATTAGTGCTGTTTATACTTCCACCATAAAGAATTTTCTTATTCTCTCCACAAAATTCTTTTATTGTATTAGACACTTCTTTAATTTCATCTAATTTTGGCACTCTTCCAGATCCTATAGCCCATAATGGTTCATAACCAAAAATTATCTCTCCTTCAAAATCATGAAATTTTTCTGTTTGGTTTTTAATATAGTCTCTAACTTTATTACTTTCTCTAATTTCCAAAGGCTCTCCAATGCAAATAATAGGTCTAATTTTTTTATTATTTAATTTTTGAAATTTCTCAAATATTTGGTGATCTTCCTCCTTAAGGAGCGATCTAGATTCTGAATGACCTATAATGCAATTTTTTACACCTAAATCCAAAAGCATTGAAGCCGTATGTTGAGATGTGAATGGGCCCTCTTCAAACTCACAAACATTTTGAGAACATAACTCAAAATTAATTTTTTTTTCGGAAAAAAAATCTAAATATATTGATGGAGGTGATAATAATATTTGATTTTGAAAATTATTATTAAAATATGAAAGCCAATTATTAAAAAATTTTTTGCTACCGTTAGCTTTGAAATTGGCAATTATAATTTTTGACATTACACAACTAAACTTTTTATTTCTTGAAGTACAGTTTTCACCTCATCATCAGAGCTTGACTCAACCATAACCCTTATTTTGAAAATTTCTGTTCCAGATTTTCTTACGGATATTCTTGATCTAGGAAATTTCTTCTCGATTGAATTTACAGAATCTTTGAATGCTTTATTTTCAATAACATTTTGGTCAACAACTTGAATGGACTCTAAAATATTTGGCTTGTAATCTATTTTGCTTTGAATGTCTTTAAGTGTTGTTTCAAGTTCTTTTAAAGCTGCTAGAGACTGTATAAGAGCGATATTTGCATCACCACTTTCGGAAAACTCTCTCTGGATAATATGTCCTGAAGTTTCTCCCCCAAGATTTAAATCTCTACTTACTAATTCGCGAGAAATATACTTATCTCCAACTTTTGTTCTGAAAAACTCGATGCCTATTTCACTTAAAGCTTCAACTATGCCCTGATTTGTCATATCAGTTCCAACAACAGCATCTGACTTATCTTTAGCTTGCGACTTATTTCTTTTTGCTATTGTGTAAATAACATCATCGCCATTGAAAACGTTTCCTGAGTTATCGGACAAAACTAATCTATCACCATCTCCGTCCACAGCTGCACAGAAATCAAATTCATATTCTTTTGCATATTTTTTAAACTTATCCTCTTCTAAAACTGCACTTGCCTCATTGATATTAAATCCATCAGGCTCACAGTTTATTCTTATAACTTTTGCACCTAGTTCCTCTAATAGCATCGGTGTAATTTTATAATTCGCACCATGAGCAGCATCAACTAGAATAGTTGTACCTTTCAAATTTGAAGCTCCTCTTAATGTACTTTTACAATATTCAATATATCTACCCGTTGCACTATCAATTCTGAAGGCTTTTCCTAAATTTGATACGGTAACAGGCTTGATAGGTAAATTAAGTTTTTCTGTAATTAAATTTTCAAATTCCTCAGAGATTTTTCGTCCATGCCTGTTAAAAAACTTTATTCCATTGTCTTGGAAAGGATTGTGACTTGCGCTAATTACTACTCCAAATTGTCCTGAATAAGTTGATGTTAAAAAAGATACAGCTGGAGTAGGAATAGGTCCAGCAAGTTTTACGTCAATTCCTGCAGAAATAAAGCCTGCTTGTAAAGCTGACTCAAGCATATAGCCTGAAACTCTTGTATCCTTTCCAATAATTACTGATTCGTATCCTTTGTCCCTTAATAAGCAGCCAGTATGAAAGCCAAGTTTGAGACAAAATTCAGAAGTTACATGTGTGTCGACGGGGCCTCTGAACCCATCAGTTCCATATTTCATGACTTAAGAGTCTTGGACGGGTTTAGAGCTGGAAGATGTTTTAATCTTTTTATTATCCTTTCCTTTTTGATCATCATCATTTTTCTCCCTTGGAAATGCTCCAACCATTATATCTGAGATTTGCTCTTGATCTATAGTTTCATATTTTAACAGCGCATCTGCCATATTATGAAGTTTATCAAGATTTTTTGAAAGAATAGTTCCAGCTTTCTCATAGCAAGACTGTATGATTGATCGTACTTCAAAATCTATTTTTTGTGCTGTCTCATCTGAGAAAGTTCTTTTCTTAGATGCTGCTGTTCTCCCTAAAAAAGGACTCTCATCCTCATCATCATATTTAAGAGTACCAAGCTCTTCAGAAAATCCCCATTTAGTAACCATGTTTCTTGCCAGCTCACTAGCTCTTTCAATATCATTTGATGCGCCAGTTGTAATTGCTTCTTTACCATTGATTATTTCTTCTGCAACTCTACCTCCGAAAAGTGTAGTTATTTGACTTAAAATTGCTTTCTTAGATTTCATATAAATATCTTCCTCTGGAAGAAACATTGTCACACCAAGAGCACCTCCTCTAGGAATAATGGTGACTTTGTAAACTGGATCGTGATCTGGGAGATTTAGACCCACTATTGCATGTCCAGCCTCGTGATAAGCTGTGATTCTTTTAGTTTCGTCGTTAAGAATCATTGATTTTCTTTCAGCACCCATCATTATTTTATCTTTAGCGTAATCAAGCTCAGATTGGCTTACTTTTCTTACATTATTCCTTGCGGCTAGTAATGCAGCCTCATTTACTAAATTGGCTAAATCTGCTCCAGAAAAACCTGGAGTTCCCCGTGCGATTACTTCAGAATTTACAGTTTTATCAATTGGGACTTTTTTAAGGTGTACATTTAAGATTTGCTCTCTACCTTTAATATCTGGCAATCCAACCATTACCTGACGATCAAATCTTCCTGGTCGTAAAAGTGCTGGATCTAAAACATCTGGTCTGTTGGTAGCGGCAATTACAATTACTCCAAGATTTTCTTCAAACCCATCCATTTCAACCAAAAGTTGATTTAAGGTTTGCTCTCTTTCATCATGTCCACCTCCAAGTCCTGCACCTCTGTGTCTACCTACCGCATCTATTTCATCTATAAAAACTATGCACGGAGAATGTTTTTTTGCTTGCTCAAACATATCTCTCACTCTTGAAGCTCCAACTCCGACAAACATTTCAACGAAATCAGAACCTGAAATGGTAAAAAATGGGACTTTTGCTTCACCAGCAACAGCTCTAGCTAATAGAGTTTTACCTGTCCCGGGAGGACCTACCATAAGGATACCTCTAGGTATTTTTCCTCCAACCTTTATAAATTTAGCTGGGTCTTTAAGGAAATCGACAAGTTCTTTTACATCGTCTTTTGCTTCTTCGCATCCTGCGACATCTGAAAAATTTGTTTTTACGTGTCCGCCATCCAGTAACTTAGCTTTGCTTCTACCAAAAGTCATTGGACCACCTTTACCTCCAACACCTCCTTGCATTTGTCTCATAAATAAAAAGAAAATACCCAGTAATAAGAGCAGAGGAAAAGCTCCTACAAGTAATTGTGTCCACCACTTTGGCTGTTCTACTTTTTCAACAGTCTCTGAAACATCTGCCTCTTTAATACTCAATCGAAGGTCATCGTCAATTAAGTAAACCGGAGCATTAGTGGTAAATTTTGTTCCATTTAATCTCTCTCCTTCAATTGTCTCTCTGTCTTTCTTGTAAACTATAGATTTAACTTTTTTTGCTTTGACTTCATTTTTAAATTCAGTAAATGAAAGTTCTTCTTTCGAAGTTCCCATTTGATAATTCTCCAATAGCATGAAAGCTAGGCTTCCGACTATTAGCCAAAAAAAGATGTTTTTCCCCAAATTTTTCATAATTTTTATTTAAGGTCTAATCCTAACAAATAAACCTCTTTTGAAGAAGTTTTTGAGGCAGGTGGCTTTTCTGCAACAACTTTATTAAATAAATCCTTAAAAAGACTTTTTATTTCAGGAAGATTCCGATTATTAAAAGTCTTCATTAATAAATTTCCTCCTCTTTTTAGTAACTTTTTTGATAGATTAATGGTGGAATAGTTCAATTCTTTGTTCTCCTCTTCATCTTTTACATTAATTCCAGACAAATTTACAGACATATCACTTAAAACTAAATCAACTTCGTTAAAATAATTTTTTGCTAATAAGTTAAATTCAATTGAATTTATATCTTGTTTAAAAAAAGAAATATTTTTAACCTCATTCATCGAAAGAAGGTCAAAAGAAAAACATTTTGATTGTTTAATCATATATTTCGATACTATCTGCGACCACCCTCCTGGTGCTGAGCCAAGTTCAAAAATTAAATCTGATCTGGAAATAATTTTGTACTTGTTTTCAATTTGCTCGAGTTTGAAGCTTGCCCTAGATCTATAGCCAAGTCTTTTGGCTTTTTCTGCCCAATTATCTGAAAAATCTTTCAACTTATTTTGATTTCAAGTATTTCAAATTCTTTTAATCCACTTGGTGTATTAACTTCGACTATATCACCAGTCTCTTTCTTAAGCAGAGCTTTACCTATTGGTGTTGTAATTGAAATTGTATTGTTATCAATATCAGCTTCAAACTCACCAACAATCTGATATGTTTTTTTTTCAGATGAATCTAGATCAAGTATAGTTACAAGGCTTCCAAACTTTACTATATTTTCATTCCCTAAATCTTTGTACTCGATTACTGTTGAAAGAGATAAGGCTTCTTCAATTTCTCTAATTCTTGCCTCATTCAACCCTTGCTCTTCCCTAGCAGCATGATATTCAGCATTTTCTTTTAAATCTCCATGAGCTCTTGCCTCTGAAATTGCATCTATGATGTCCTGCCGTTTAATATTTTTAATGTAATCAAGTTCATCCTTGAGCCTTTTATGGCCTTCGGGAGTAATAGGTTTCTTATCCATAGCTATGAATTTTGAAGAGAGTCATATGACCAAACTTTCTCCCCCTGTTCTAGAGACTCAACAATTGCGAAACCTCCTGAAATTGTTGTTGTAAGAAATACATTATGTTCTAAAGCAGACCTTCTTATTGAATAAGAGTCTTTTATAGACTGTCGACCCTCAGTAGTATTTATAACCATAGATACCTCATTATTTAATATTGCATCAACAATATGCGGCCTTCCTTCCATTACCTTATTTATTATTTTAACTTCAAAACCCTCTTCTTTCATTTTCAATCCTGTTCCTTTTGTTGCAACAAAGCTGAATCCTAGATCTTTTAATTTTATACAAAGTGTTTTTAATTGTGACTTATCTTCATCCTTAACGCTTATAAAAACGTTACCCTTAGTGGGAATTAACTGTCCAGCTCCCATCATTGATTTTCCAAATGCTTCTCCAAAAGTTTTACCTCTTCCCATAACTTCTCCAGTAGATTTCATTTCAGGCCCAAGAATAGGATCAACTTTTCTAAATTTATTAAATGGAAAGACTGGTGCCTTCACTGCATAACTTGTTGGTAGAATTTCAGAAGTAATACCTAAGTCTTTTAATGACTTACCAGCTATAACTTTTGAAGCAATTTTTGCTAGAGAAATGCCTATACACTTTGACAAAAATGGTATTGTTCTTGAAGCTCTTGGATTAACCTCAATCATATAAAGATTATTATTCTTAATTGCAACCTGGGCGTTCATAAGGCCCACAACATTTAACTTTCTTGCAATAGCTTTAATTTCTTTTTTTAAAACCTGTAATTGATCATCGCCCACACTATAAGGGGGGAAAGAACACGCTGAATCTCCAGAGTGAATACCAGCCTCTTCGATATGTTGCAGTATTCCACCAACTAAAACCTTTTCACCATCGCATACAACATCGATATCTAATTCAAGAGCATCATCTAAAAACTTTTCAATTAGCAATGGATTCTCAGAAGAAATTTCAACCATTGTTTTAAGGTAATTTCTTAAATCATTTTCTGTAGCTATAAGTTCCATTGCTCTTCCCCCTAAAACATAAGAAGGCCTTACTATGACTGGATAGCCAAGATCTTCTATTGACTGAAAAACCTCAGATTCATTTTTAGCAGCAGCATTTTCAGGTTGTAAAAAATTAAAGTCTGATAAAAAAGCTTTAAATTTTTCTCTATTCTCCGCAATATCTATTGATTCTGGAGGAGTGCCTAAAATTTTTATACCATTTTTTTGCAACTCATCTGTGAGTTTAAGTGGTGTTTGACCCCCAAATTGAACCACAACTCCCTCAGGATTTTCATGTCTAATAATTTCTAGAACGTCCTCACTTACTATAGGTTCGAAGTACAATTTATCCGATACATCAAAATCTGTTGACACAGTCTCAGGATTTGAATTAATCATTATTGTTTCAATACCCTCTTCTCTGAAAGCTAATGCAGCTTGCACACAACAATAATCAAATTCAATGCCTTGTCCAATACGATTAGGGCCGCTTCCTAAAACTATTATTTTCTTATTTTTTGATTGAGTGGATTCATTCTCAAAGTCATAAGTTGAATATAAATAGTTAGTTGAACTTTCAAATTCTGCAGCACATGAATCAACTCTTTTAAAAGTCGGATGAACTTGATGAGCTGCCCTTAAGTCTCTAATTTCTACCTCATTAACATTTAATAAATCAGCTATTCTTTTATCAGAAAAACCTTTTCTTTTAAGTTTTAACAACTCTTTTTTATTTAGATCTTCAATTTTGCTTTCTTTTAATTCTGTTTCATCAAGAACTAAATCTTTTATCTGATATAAAAACCATGGGTCAACACCGCATGATTCAAATATTTCTTCCATTTTCCAACCTCTTCTGAAAGCATCAGCAATGTACCAAAGTCTTCTCTCGCCAGGTGTTGTTAACTCTAGCTTTAACGAGCCATTTCCCTCTGTATTCTTCAGAACAGTTTCTAAACCCATAAGACCGTTTTCCATAGACCTTATAGCTTTTTGAAATGACTCTTGAAAATTTCTACCAATTGCCATTACCTCTCCAACTGACTTCATCTGCGTTGTTAGTCTAGGGTCTGTTTCCGGAAACTTTTCAAAATTAAATCTTGGAATTTTTGTTACAACGTAATCAATTGAAGGTTCAAATGATGCTGGGGTTTTACCATTTGTAATATCATTTTTTAGCTCATCTAAAGTGTAACCAACAGCTAAAAGAGCTGCTATTTTTGCAATAGGAAACCCTGTAGCTTTTGAGGCTAATGCTGACGAACGACTAACCCGTGGGTTCATTTCAATAACAACCATTCGCCCATCCTCTGGATTTATTGCAAATTGAACATTTGAGCCACCAGTTTCAACCCCTATTTTTCTTAAAATCTTAAAAGACGCATCTCTCATTTTCTGGTACTCTTTATCTGTAAGAGTTTGGGCGGGCGCAACTGTAATTGAATCTCCAGTATGCACTCCCATTGGGTCAATATTTTCGATAGAGCATACAATTATGCAGTTATCATTTTTATCCCTCACAACTTCCATCTCAAATTCTTTCCATCCCACAAGGGATTCGTCTATTAAAAGTTCATTAGTTGGAGAAAGCTTTAAGCCGTTTAAACATATTTCTTCAAATTCCTTAAAGTTATAGGCTATTCCTCCTCCTGTTCCACCAAGAGTAAAGGAAGGCCTAATAACACACGGCAATCCAATCTCTTTTTGTATTTTCCATGCATCGTCCATAGAGTGTGCAAATCCTGATTTTGGTGTTTCTAACCCGAGTTCTTTCATGCAAGTATCAAATTTTTCTCTATCCTCAGCGTTATCAATGGCATGTTGATTAGCTCCTATCATTTCAACTGAATATTTTTTTAATATTCCTTTGGTAGCAAGATCTAAAGAAACATTTAATCCTGTCTGTCCTCCCATAGTAGGCAATATTGCATCAGGCTTTTCTTTGGCAATAATTTTTTCTAAAGTTTTCCAGTTAACAGGCTCTATATAAGTTGCGTCAGCAATCTCGGGATCAGTCATAATTGTTGCAGGATTAGAATTTACCAAAACAACCCTATAACCATGTTCACGAAGTGCCTTACAAGCTTGAGTTCCTGAATAGTCAAACTCACAAGCCTGACCAATAATTATTGGGCCTGAGCCTACGATCAATATTGTCTTAATATCATCTCTTTTAGGCATTCATTTCCTTAAAAAATTTTTTAAATAACACTTCAAATTCTTTTGGTCCAGGACTTGCTTCAGGATGACATTGAATTGAATAAAATGGTTTTTCTTTATGAGCTAATCCTTGAATAGTATTATCAAATAGTGACTTATGAGTAATTTTAATAGTGTCATTATTAATTGGTTCTTGTACAGCAAAGTTATGGTTTTGAGATGTGATAAATACCTCGTTAGTCTCTAAGTCATGTACCGGATGATTTGCACCGTGATGTCCGAATGGCATTTTCATAATTTTTAAGCCATATGCAAGGGACATTAATTGATGTCCAAGACATATTCCAAATATTGGAATATTTTCCTCCATTAAAAGCTTTATTTGGGATACAGCATGAGACAAAACCTCTGGATCTCCTGGCCCATTAGAAAAGAATATTCCATCAGGTTTTGAATTTACAACTTCAAGAGCGGTGCAGTCAGGAGGAAAAACTTCTATTACTGCTCCCATATCTTTAAAAATTCTCAGAATATTTTCTTTTACTCCAAAATCCACTGCAGCAATTTTTTTCTGTGCCTTATTTTTTTTCTCTCCAGTAGTAAATTTTGAAGTTGTCGCTACATTTTTTATAAGATTTTTATCAGATATTGAACCGAAACCTTTGATTTGTATCATAGCCTCTATATCAGTTATTTTTTCTGATGGGTATATTACTCCAACCTTGCAACCCTCATCTCTTATTTTTTTTGTTAAAAACCGTGTATCGATATTGGAAATGCATATAGTTTTATTTAATTTAAGGTAATCATCTAAACTTTGTTCAGAGCGCCAATTGCTCGGGAAGGTGCAAAAATCTCTTACAATCAATCCTCGAGCAAAAATCTTTTTAGACTCGTAATCTACAGAGTTTATTCCGGTATTACCTATATGAGGGTAGGTGAATGTGATCATCTGACCATCGTAAGATGGATCGGTAATTATTTCTTGATAACCCGTCATTGCGGTATTGAATACAACTTCACCAACACCTAATGTTTCACATCCAAAGCCTTCTCCTTCGAAAATTGTTTCATCTTCTAGAAGGAGTTTAGCTGGAAAGTTCATCTTGCTATCAGATACTATAGAAAAGTTATTAGATAATTTATAGTTCAATTAGAATATCAAGTATGTCTATTTCTCTAAAAAGTAAAAATGACATTGAAAAAATGAAAATTGCTGGCAATTATGCCGCAAAAGTTTTGGAGTATTTAGATGATTTTGTGCAAGTTGGAATTAGTACCGAAGAAATTGATAGTCTTGCATATAAATATATAACAGAAGAATTAAAATGCATTCCTGCGAACGTTGGATATAACGATTATCCCAAAACACTTTGTACTTCGATAAATGACGTCATTTGTCATGGAATTCCGTCTGATAAAGAGATTCTCAAAGACGGAGATATTGTCAATATTGATATTACCGTTATAGTCGATGGCTGGCATGGTGACACTTCAAAAATGTTTTTAATTGGCAAGTCACAACCACACGTAAAGAGACTTGTAGATATTACAAGAGAATGCATGTTTAAAGGAATAGAAGTATGCATGCCTGGGGCTTTCACTGGAGATATTGGATACGCAATTCAGACGCATGCGGAGAAAAACCACTACTCAGTTGTTAAAAATTACTGCGGTCACGGAATTGGTAAGATTTATCATGAAGATCCTCAAATTACTCACTTTGGAAATAAAGGAGAAGGTATAAAACTTGAAGAAGGTATGGTTTTTACCATTGAACCAATGATTAATTTAGGCTCTCATAAAACAAAATTATTGAAAGATGGGTGGACGGTTGTTACAGAGGACGGAAAGTTGTCAGCACAATGGGAACACACTATAGCCATAACAGAACAAGGTTATGAAATTCTTACATTAAGAGAAGAAGAAAAATAATGAAATTACCTATAAAAGCATCTGGACAAGCATTGATGGATTCTGAAGGTTTTCTTCAGATTTATTTCTCCAAAGAGGGGCTTTCTAAGTCAATGGAGAAAAATAATTCTTTCACTTTTGATCAGATGCCAAATAAAAATAAAGAGGAAAAATGGAGTACTAATCTCGACGTACATTTTATTCAGGATGTACCTGTAGAAGATATGCCAACAGCTTACTTGAAATTGCACTTACTTTCTTGGCGCTTATACAAACCAAATGAACTTAATTTAGAAAATATATTTGAGGTTTTACCAAATCTTATGTGGATTGAAGGAATTGCTCATAGAATAAAGGATGGATTCAGAATGATCGACTCAATAGATAAATTTCCAAGAATGACAGATCATGTTATGCCGGAAAATGTAAGAATAGCTGATACATCACGAGTCAGATTAGGAGCATATCTTGGTGCTGGCACAACAGTGATGCATGAGGGATTCATAAATTTTAATGCTGGTACTGAGGGGCCAAATATGATTGAAGGCAGGATATCATCTGGAGTGTTTGTCGGTAGAGACTCTGATCTAGGGGGTGGCTCTTCAACCATGGGCACGCTTTCAGGTGGAAATGAAGAAAAAATTTCAATCGGCCAAAGATGTCTTCTTGGTGCCAATGCAGGAATAGGAATTTCTCTTGGAGATGATTGTATTGTTGAAGCCGGACTATATATCACTTCAGGGATGAAAATTACTTTAGTGGAAGAAGAAAAAATTGTAAAAGCTATTGAACTTAGTGGAAAAAATAACATCTTATTTTTCAGAGATTCAGTGACAGGAAAGGTTTGCGCAAAATCAAATAAAAAGAAATTTAAATTGAATAATACACTTCACGATAATAACTAATGTTAGAAATAGAATTAGCCAAAGAATTGATTTCAAGAAAATCAATTACTCCCTCTGATGGTGGATGTTTAAAGTTTACTGCTGATTACCTAGAGAAATTAGGATTCCAAAATGAATTCATGCCCTTTGAGGACGTAGATAATATTTGGAGCGTATACGATAATGGGGGCCCATTATTATTTTTCTTAGGACATGTTGATGTTGTGCCAACTGGACCAGAAAAATTATGGACTCATGATCCTTTTGCAGCAGTAGAAGATGAAAAATTTATTCATGGTAGAGGGGCTTGTGATATGAAAGGAGGAGTTGCTGCTTTTCTTGCTGCTCTCAAGAATACTGACCTAGAAAAGCTCAAATACTCCTTAGCAGTATTACTAACATCTGATGAAGAAGGTCCCGCCAAAAATGGGACAAAGATGGTTATAAAAGAATTGGTAAATAGAGGACAAAGTTTTGACTACTGTATTGTTGGTGAGCCCTCTTCTATTGAAAATACTGCAGATAATATAAGAGTTGGCAGGAGAGGCTCTGTAAATATTGATTTAAAAATTATAGGCAAACAAGGACACTCAGCTTACCCAGATAAAGTAGATAATCCTATTCATAAGGCTGCAAAATTAGTTGATTTCCTAAACTCAATCGAGTGGGATTCAGGAGATGAATATTTTCCTGCAACTTCCTTGCAAGTTGCTGACATACATGGGGGGTTAGGCACACATAATGTTGTTCCAGGTGAACTCAATTTAAAAATTAATATTCGTCATAACCCGAAAACAAGCTATGAAAAAATTAAAAAAACCATTGTTAGTTATTTAAAGGAAAATAAAATCAAGTATGAAATAAATTTTGATTCTAATGCTAAACCATTTTATTCAAATCCAAATCTACTCTCTGATTCAGTGAGTGAGGCAGTAAAAAAAGTCATGGGCAAAGAGCCAAAAATAAGTTGCAGCGGAGGAACCTCAGACGGTAGATTTGCAGCAGAAACAGACGCTGAGATTGTTGAAATAGGACCTAAATTTGAAACAATTCATAAAATAGATGAAAAGATTGAAAAGGAAGAATTAAATAAATTAACTAAAATTTACGAACAAACACTTTTAAACTTAAGCGGTAAGGTAATGAGCTAAAGTTTGGTATAGAATGTATTCATTTAATGAAAACTAAACTGTTAAAATTCTTTATAGTATTAATACTTCTTACTTCCTGCGGAGTACAACAGGACGAATTAGAGGAACTCTACTTAGATATTTCTATATCCTCCGGTGAGGTTGCATACAACGAAGAATTCACTATTTCTTGGGAATCAAATGCAAGCCAATGTTATGGCGAAGGTTACTGGAGTGGAGAAAAGGCACTAAGTGGAACTGAAAGTTTTGCCATAAAAAGGAGAGGTATTTTTAACTTCCTTATGGAGTGCAGAAGAAATAATGAATTTATAAATAAGGGTGTTGCAGTAGATGTGAGTAAAACTGTAAAAGAGCATTTTATATATGCAGCACAATCAGAACCTAATTTAAGCATTTCATTTTCAGCTTCAGAAAAAGCAAGTATAAGCAGTGTCACAAGGGGTGATTTCAATGGAGATTTTAATGGAGATGCATTGTTTGCAGTTGAATTTAAAGATGAAAATGACGCAAGCTTTAAGAGTACGAAATATTTTCAGGTTATCGGCGGGCCAGCTCCATACATAGAGGAACTTTTAATAGAGGGATGTCAAGCTTCAGCACAAATGATCTCAGCTGACATAAATAATGATACTTTTTGGGATGTCTTGATTGGTTCCAACGATTCTTTGAGTTCAGATAGAACACATCAACTTTGTATCTTATCTGGAGCTGAACTTGTTGGGCTTTCACAAAATTTTGATTTGATTACTAACGAAACAAATTTTGATTTAAATGGCACAAAAATTAGATTGATGGGCAAAATTGATAGAAGTGCTGATGCAATTCCTGATTTCTACATTCTTGGTGATACAAATGAATACTGGATTGTTGCTGGTGCAGCAGATGGTCCTAGCTTCGAAGCTATAGAATACGACAATACAAATGTGAAAGACTTAACACTTAGCTCTCTAACAGTTTTTGATTTTGATAATAATGCTAACCAAGATTTAGTGCTCTCTGGATACGATGCAAATAATCAGGGTACTTTTGTTACTGTTCCAAGAACAAGTGGTTTAAATAGTTGGGATGGTACAACTGTATATCAAAATCAAATTCTTACGAAAGAGATAACAACAATCAATTTTGATAATGATGTAAGCCCAGACATGTTTGTGATTGGAGATGAAAAGCCATTGGATTTATTTAACCTCTCAAATACAAATACACTTGCACATTTTGAAACAGGAGAAGTAAATATCTTCGATAACAGAACTAATGTTAGCTTTACAAGAAGTGGTAGTTCAAATATAAATAAAAACCTTCTCATTGCAGACTATGATCAAGATCTTGATGGTGGTGATATTATTCTTACCTTTAATAACTTTGGTGCTAATTCTGCAAACTTTATTATCCTTGAAAAACAACAATCTCAGGATGATGAGGGAAATACAGTTTTTGAATTTAAAGCCTTTGATGATTTAGAACTGGGAATTGAAAATCTCCCGTTTCAAAATCAACAGAGTGTTTTCATAGATCTTGATATTGATTCTGATTTAGATGTTATCTTTATGAAAACTTCAGAAGAGAGTGGGAATAATAAATTAGAGTTCTTTCTAAAGATAAATTCTTCTAATTAATTTTTTGGGCTAATTTTTTTTAAATTACTTAATTCCGTGCGATCTTGAATTTAGCAGCGGAGATAAAAGAAGTAATACAAAAGCAACTCCAACGGCCATTAAGCCTACATTTGTATAGACATCCATAAAAGACTGTTTTTGCACTAGATCATACACATCTGGTGAAGCACCAGAAACGTCTGTTGCCGTTGCTTTTGCAATTTCACCTGCAACAAAATTTCCTGCAGCAGAAGCAAAAAACCACATACCCATCATGAATCCAACAATTCTTTGTGGAGAAAGTTTAGTTACTGATGATAGACCAACAGGAGATAGGCATAATTCTCCAAGTGTGTGCAGAAAATAAATTAAAACTATCCAGATAATGCCAGTCTGCAATCCATCTGAAGATTCCATTCCATACACAAGCGCAAGAAAACCTAATCCAACAAAAAAGATTCCTATGGAGAATTTAACCGGTGTTGAGGGCTCAATATTTCTTTTTGCAAGTGCAATCCATAAAAATGCAAAAAGAGGAGCTATTGTAAAGATAAAACCAGCATTAAGACTTTGGAACATTGAGGCTGGAACTTCCCAACCAAAAATTACTCTATCAACGCCTCTATCTGTAAGAATATTTAGTGAGGAGCCAGCTTGTTCAAAAAGAGCCCAAAATATCAAAGAGAAAAATATCAATATGCCCACCACAATCAGTCTGTCTCGCTCTTCTTGTTCGCATCTAAATAATGCATAGAGCAACCAAGCACCTATGAAAAGTGCTCCAAATCCTCCTAACAATGTACCTACAATTGCTGAGTTCTGAACTAAAAACCAAGTCACAAGGATCATAGCTACCCCAGCAATATATGCCCAAATTTCATATGTTCCTGCAGCAAGGCCACCTAGATAAAAAGTTTCTCTATATTTGTTTGTTGGTGGTTCTGCTAGGCCAGCAAGATATTTCTGCCCCCAAAGAAATATAATTAAACCAAAAAGCATTCCAATACCAGCAGCACCAAAACCGTAAGCCCATCCTATTTCTTCACCTAAATAACCGCACAAAAGGGTAGCTGTAAAAGCACCAATATTTATTCCCATATAAAAAATTGTAAAGCCAGAATCTCTTCTAGAATCTCCCTCTTCGTACAAGGCACCGACCATTGTTGAAATATTAGGTTTCAGATAACCAACACCTGAAACTATTAGGGCTAAAGATAAATAAAATATTTGCTCACTGTTTTCAATAGCCATACCCAAATGGCCAAACACTAGAAGTATTGCACCAAAAGTTACAGCTTTTTTTGAACCCAAAATTTGATCTGCCAGCATCCCTCCGAGCACTGGTGTAATATAAACCAGCGATGTGTAAGCAGCATAAATTAAGTAACTAGTTGTATCAGTAAACTCCCAATGCTTTGTGAGATATAAAATAAGCAATGCACGCATTCCGTAATATGAAAAACGCTCCCACATTTCAGTCAGAAAACATATAAAAAGACCTTTTGGATGACCTAGAAAAGTATCGGTATTTTGCAGAGCTTGATTCATAAGTTATGATTGCCTACGTTAACATAAAATGAATAAAAACTTTACCAAAGCCAGCTTTTTTTCAAGACTAATGTCATTCACCTATGACGCATTTCTAGTGGTTTCATTTTGGTTTTTAAATGCATTTTTAGTTTTATTTGTCTTCAGACTTTTTTCGGGAAATGACGATTATGCAAATACTCCTTTGGGAATTTTAGTCATACTTGCTACGACTATTTTTTATTACGTATATTTTTGGTCAAATGGTAGAACTACACTTGGAATGGCAACCTGGAATCACTATGTAGAGAATGATAGCGGAACTCCGCTTTCAATGCTGGATTCTTTAAAGAGGTTTTCATTATTCTTTGGAACAATGCCAATTAATTTTATTTGGATTTTTTTTGATAAGGATAAAAAATGTCTTGCCGATAGAATTTTACAGATTCGATTAGTTAAAAAAATGTCTTCTTCTTAGAAATAAATAGATTGGAATGAGTAAAATAGGAAAGGCCTGAATAAGGTATGGTAAAGAAAAAACATCAATTGAATCTACGATCATTTTTTCAATAAATGAATAAAACAAACAAGCTCCAAAACCGTAAACAAAAATTCTGTTTGCGTTTAGGGCCTTATTGAATGAAAAGAGAATTTCTAAACCTACTAAGAAAATAAAAAAATATGAAATAAAATTAAGGCTACGTCTTAATAATTCGGTCTTGACCACTAAGTTGAAATTTTCGAATGCAGTATTAGTGCTTGCATATAATTCAGAGAAGGTGAGATATTTTAAGTTTGTATTGAAATTCAAATTTTTAAAATTTTCAGTTTCTTGACTATCATTTTTAACAGATCCATCGGTGCCAAACTTAACATGAACTTTCTCTGAAACTATTTGAAATCCGTTTTGGACATCTCCTTTAATTTCAATTACTGTGGGAGGCTCTTTACTGCTTGATTCAACTTTAGACTTTCGAAATTCAAACGCATCTTGAGTTAAATCTGGCACTAGAAATTCAAATGTCGAAAAATTTATTAAGGCTAGAGGAAAAAATAATAACAAAGCTAAATTGAATTTTTTTAATCCTGCCTGCCGTAATACATTAATTGACCTCAGAAACCTTTGATCAATAAAAGTTGCCAATAATCCCACTACTATGCACAAATATAAAAACTCTCTAGTTCTAAATGGTTGGCTCATGAATACGAAAACAAGGACATCTCTAAAAGAATATGAGCTGCTTATATCCTCTATTTGAGAAAAAAAGTTAAAAGATATATCTATCAAACTGATAATTAAAGTCACACCTAAAACTGAAAGAAGTGCTTTGAAAAAAATGTATCTATAAACCTTCATAACCTAGAAACCTTTTTGTTCTTTTAAAAAATAATGATAGAAGCAATAACAAATAGACGATGTGAACTGTGAAATAATCAAAATATAATGCGATAAGTGACGTAGAAAAAGTGCCGAGAGAGGACAAAACAAACATCAGGTATAAAATATTTACTAGAGCCAAGATCAAATAACATTTTTCTCTGCCTAAAAAATTGCTAAAAGTAGAAAAAATCAGGGAAAAAATCGCAGAAAATAAGCAAAAGATTGGAATTGTTAATCTGCTAAATAATTCACTTAAATTTTCTGAATTAATGTTTCTGAATAGCTCGACTAAGCTTACATAATTCTTACTCGTTGAAGTTCGAAGAGGTACACTTGCTATGTTAAATCGTGAAATTGCTCTATTTTCATTATCGTAAAGAAATCCATTTTCTAGTACTAAGTTTTGTTCATCAATATAACCAGATTGACCATACATAAATTTTTCAACATCATCGGAATTTATAAATATAAGATCTTCATATCCATTTTCAGATTTAGTTCCAAACACATTAAATTTATCTTTCTGAATTTGTACAAGTCCTTTAGGTTCTGCAATCTTTGCAGCAAAATTATTGTCTACATCTATTAATTTCTGTCCTTCATTTTTAGCGTATGGAGAAAGCCAGAGACTAAGAAATAGTGAAAAGGAAAAAATACTCAATAGAAGAAATTTTTGACCATATAAAAGCTTACCAACTGAAAAAGAACTTGCCTCTAAAACGGCATATCTACTCTTGTAAATAGGTGTCAGCACAAAACCTATACCTAAAAATACACTGATGGGAAAAATAATATTTAACAATTCAGGTGAAAATAATGCTAGAACAATGAAGATAATTTCCGAAGACATCTTCCCTACTTGAGCTTGCCCCAAGAAAATATTGAACCGGGAAAATAAAACTAATCCAAAAAGTACTAGAGAAATCCAGCAAATGTTTACTATAATTTCATTACGGATGTAGCGTGAAATAATCACCTCTTAAGAATATCAAAAAGGAGAAAAAATGAAATTCTATAAAGCATTAAAAAGCGTTAAGCTAAAAAAGTATTCAGAAGTTAATAAAAATCAATTTGCAATAACATTCTATTCAAAGAGTGAATTTAAAAGTTCTGAATTATTTGACAAAGAACTCAAGAAAAAAGTTTCAAACTTTTTTGTAGACGAAAAAAGGTCTTCGCTTTTTTTAAGTAAAGAACTTACAGGACTTAAAGGAGATTTTTTAGTATTAAGAGACTTCAGTAAAGATAAATCTGATTACAAGAAATACTCTTGGATGAAAGGTTTGTTTGCAAATTTAGATAAATATGCTGTAGAGAATGCCGTAATTTATGTTGATACAAGTCATCTTTCTAAAGATGATAATTTCCTTTTTGATTTAGCTAAAACTGCTGAAAAAGTTAGCTATAGGTACACAGATACAAATCCAAATACCAAAAAAGAATTAATTCTGAAAAATGTTTCGCTAGCTGTAGAAAATGCCACTTCAGCACAAAAGAGAGTTGTTGAACTTGGATATAATGTTGGCTCTGGGGCTAATACTGCAAGAAACTTAGGAGATAGACCAGCAAATCATGCAACTCCTGCTTATATTGCAAAAGCTGTAAAGGGTCTAGCTAAAGATATCGGCGGTTTTTCTGTTGAAATATTAGAAGAAAAAGACATGAAAAAACTTGGCATGGGTTGTCTACTGTCAGTTTCAAGAGGAAGTATTGAACCAGCTAAATTGGTAACTATGCAGTATAAAGGTGGTAAAAAGGGAGCTAAGCCAATTGTTCTTGTTGGAAAAGGTGTAACTTTTGATACAGGGGGGATTAGCTTAAAACCTCCACAAAAAATGGATGAAATGAAATGGGATATGTCTGGTGCAGGATCTGTAATTGGAACAATGTGTGCCGTTGCTAAATCAAAACTTCCAGTAAATTTAGTTTGTACAGTTGCACTTTCTGAGAATATGCCAGGAAGTAAAGCTACAAAACCTGGTGATGTTGTCACAAGCATGTCAGGGCAAACTGTTGAGATTCTTAATACTGATGCTGAAGGAAGACTAGTACTTTCTGATGCTTTAACCTACGTTGGAAAATATGATCCTAAAGTTGTTATTAATACTGCAACCCTTACTGGTGCTGTAGTTGTAGCATTGGGTTCAGTTGCTGCTGGTGTAATGGGTAATGATCAAAAGCTAGTTGATGAGATACTTGAAGCTGGACAAACCACTGGTGAAAAGGCTTGGCAATTACCTATGTGGGATGAGTATCAAACATATTTAGATTCAAACTTTGCTGATATTGCTAATATCGCTCCAGGAAGAGCAGCTGGAACAATCGAAGGAGCATGTTTCTTATCTAGATTTACAAAAGATTATAGATGGGCACACATTGATATAGCCGGTGTAGCTGATATTGGAGAAGGAAAAGCTAAAGGCTCAACAGGTGTTCCTGTAGGCTTATTGTTTGAGTACGTAAAAAGTAATTTTTAATGCAAGCAACTTTTTTTTCAGGTTTTTCAGATACTTCTGAAGCTCTTGATTTTATGTTGGAGAACATTCATTCGAATTTTCAAATAGGCAATAAAGTTTTTTTGAATCTCGATAATAATCTATTAGCTAAATTTGAAGATTTAAAAAGAAAAAAATTTCATGAGACTAATAATCTTGAATTTCTCTATAGCAAAAATGTTCAAGTTAATGGAGAGATTGGAGATAAGTCATTTGACGCCGCACATGTATTAAGTTCAGAAATTAATTTAAGTGAAGACAATTTTCTTTCAGCTTTCATATACACCACTGAAGCTGATAATAATATTCTTAAAACTTCTAGAGAGCTTTATTCAAAACTTCAAAAGGCTAACATAGAGGTTAAGCACGAGAAAATTTAGTGGAAGCGAAGTATTATCCTTTAGAAATTGAAGAAAAATGGTCTAAGATTTGGTCAGAGAGAACACTGGATAAAACCAACCATAAAAACAGCTTTTCACAAGTCATCCCACCACCCAATGTAACAGGTACCTTGCATATGGGGCATAGTTTTCAGTATGCCATTATGGATTTCTATACCAGATATCACCATATGAATGGAACAAATTCATATTGGCAAGTAGGGTCGGATCATGCTGGCATTGCAACCCAAATGGTTGTTGAAAATAATTTAGCAAATGAGGGAAAAACTAAAAATGATTTAGGTCGAGATAAGTTTTTAGAAGAAATTTGGAAATGGAAAGATTTTTCTGAAGATAAGATTACTTCACAAATTAAGCGGCTCGGTTGCACTGTTGAGTGGGATAAATACAGATTCACATTTGATGATGAATTTTGTGAAACGGTAAACAAAGCTTTTGTAGAATTATATAGATCTAAAAAAATATATCGGGGATATAGGCTGGTAAACTGGGACCCAATTCTCAAGACTGCAGTTTCCGATCTTGAAGTTGTACGACAAGAAAAGGAGGGTGTAATTTGGCATATTGATTATCCTCTTGTTGACTCCTCAGAAAAAGTAACCGTTGCCACAACAAGACCTGAAACAATGTTTGGGGATATGGCTGTTGCTGTGAATCCCAAAGACAAGCGCTATCAAAAGCTAATTGGAAAGTATGTTGAGCTTCCTTTTGTTGGCAGAAAAATCCCAATTCTTGGTGATGATTATGTTGATATGGAGTTTGGGACAGGTTGTTTAAAAATTACACCAGGACATGATTTTAATGATTATGAGATTGGAAAAAAATATGCTCTCCATCAGGTATCCGATACTGTTGAGATCTCTGAAGATGCTGAACAATTTGAACCAATAAACATATTCACTGATGAGGCTTTTACGAATGATGAGGTGCCGAAAGATTTTGCAAATCTAGATAGGTTCAAAGTAAGGAAAGTCGTTTTAGAAAAACTAAAAGAACAGAATCTTTTAGCGAAAGAGGAAAAGCATGTGATAAGTGTGCCACGTGGTGAAAGATCAAATATGGTTATTGAACCTAGATTGAGTTTTCAATGGTATGTAAAAACTAAAGAGATGGCTGCTAAAGCAAATGACGCCGTCAATAAGAAAGAAGTAGTCTTCCACCCTGAAAATTGGATTAAAACATACTTCAACTGGATGGATAATATTCAAGATTGGTGCATAAGCAGGCAAATTTGGTGGGGACACAGGATACCTGCATGGCATGATGATGAAGGTAATGTTTATGTTGGTTATGATGAGAAAGAAGTTAGAGAATTTTATAAACTTGATGATAGAAGACTTACTCAAGATGAAGATGTCTTAGATACTTGGTTTTCATCTTCACTATGGCCTTTTGGCTCTTTGGGTTGGCCACAAGAAACAACAACATTTAAAACTCACTTTCCTACATCTTTACTGGTTACTGGGTTTGACATTATCTTTTTTTGGGTAGCAAGAATGATGATGATGAGTTTAGAGTTCACTGGACAAATACCATTTAAAAACGTGTATGTAACCGGATTGATAAGAGATGAAAATGGTCAAAAAATGTCTAAATCTAAAGGAAATATCATTGATCCTTTGGATTTAATTTATGGCATTGAGCTTGATGATTTACTTAAAAAAAGGACCTCCAATTTAATGCAGGAAGGTTTGGCTGAAAAGATTGAAAGAAAAACCAGAAAACAATTTCCAAATGGTATTGAATCTTATGGCAGTGATGCTGTTCGAATGACTTTTTTCTCTCTTGCAACTCACACAAGAGATATAAGTTTTGAATTGGGTAGGCTTAAGGGTTATAGAAATTTTTGCAATAAGATTTGGAATGCAGCGAGATTTATCAATAATTACCCAAAAGAACAGGATAAATTTGAAGCTAAAAATGATGCAGATAAATGGATAGAGAAAGAGTTTAATGATGTTAGGAAACAAATCACAAAAAATATCGAAGAATATCGTTTAGATTTTGCAATGAACGAAGTTTATGAGTTTTTTTGGGGCAAGTTTTGCGATAAATATATCGAAGATTGTAAAACTTCAGGAGAAACAGCTAATTTGCACCCTATGCTCAAGAAAATCCTTATTTTAATGCACCCTTTTGCTCCATTCATCACGGAAGAAGTTAATGAACTTATCTTTGATGATGGATCTTTGATGGATTGACCCTACATATAAATTATGTCAAGAATAGTTTTAATAGGTTCTAGTTCAGCCATAGCAAAATCTCTTCAAAACCAATCAAATAGAGAATTTGTTTGTTTCACAAGATCAAATGGTTTTGATATTTCTGGAGATCTTTCAGAGCTAGATGAGTTAGAAGATATAAATGGACTAGTTTATTTTCCTGGAACCATAAATTTAAAGCCTTTCACAATGCTTAAAGAACAAGATTATCAGAATGATTTAGATATTAATTTTCTTGGTGCTGTGAAAGTAGTAAAAAAATTGATTGGCAAATTAAAGGAAGCAGATGGGGCTAGCGTTGTGTTCATTTCAACTGTTGCTGCAAGTATTGGCTTACCGTTTCATGCTAGCATTTCACCATCAAAGGCTGCTCTTGAGGCATACGCAAGGTCAATGGCTGCTGAATACGCTGGAGCAAAGGTCTCTTTTAATGTTGTTGCTCCTAGTTTAGCTAATACACCTATGGCTGAAAATTTGCTCAAAACAGATAGATTGATTGAAGCAAGCAAAGAAAGGAATCCAATGAAGCAAATTGGGTCTCCTGACCAAATTTCAAAGACAGTAGATTTTCTTCTTGATGCCCACCAAAACTGGATGACTGGACAAGTTATACCAGTCGATGGCGGTATGATTAATCTAAAATAAAAAGAACTAGTCTAAAAGCTTAGAGGAATCTTTTTGTGACACTTCCCATCTTTTTTTAAGATAATTACAGTTTTCACATGAACTAGCTGGTTTTGGCATATCTCCATTAAGTGTCTTTACCGCTGCAAGTATTGCATTTTCTACCCAACCATCATCGCATTCTAGCCTAACTAAATGTAGATCGAATTCTAATTTCTGATTAAACATTGGTTCATTTTTTTTGCCGTTGAAATAGACCAAATAGCCTTCTTTTGCGACTTCAAAACCATTCATCTTGAGTAGCCATTGATACATCTCAAGTTGTCTTTGGTAGCCTTTGGCATATTCCCACTTTGAATAGGTATCATCCCAATCAAAAATATTTTTAGAAGTCGCCTTTACGTCAACAACTATTAACTCGCCGCTAGGTTTTTGCCAAATGTCATCAACTGCCCCGCCAAAATTATAGCCATCATCTTCATTAACATATCTAATACCTTTAAAATTATTGCGCCATTCATCCATTTTTTCATGAGCGAAAGGTACTGCATCAATTTTATGCTCAATAAACATTGGATGTGGCTCAGCTTTAGCTCTGTAATGATCAAATTCATTTTTACAAAGATTATCAACAGCACTGTTTAAGGTGAAAGGCAAACTAGGAGGCCTAATTTTATGCTTGTATGCCAAATAAAAGCATCTTTGACAATTTAAATGTTGCTCTACAGCTGATCTGCTTATTTTTATCATCATCTTAGCATCTCCACATGAGGAATATTATCCTCTAAATATTCGTCGCTGCATTTAACAAAGCCAAATTTGGCATAATATTTTTCTAAATAACTTTGTGCCGATATGCGTACTGAACCTAAGCCCTCTTTTTCTACTATTTCTAAGGATTTTAAAATGACTGCTTCTGACAGACCTTTTTTACGTGCTGATTGTTTTGTGACTATACGGCCAAAAGAAACCTCATCAAACCTAGTCTTTGGTGGGTTAATTCTTAAATAACTTACAACTTCATTGTCTTCTTCAAGCCAAAGGTGTGTGCCAACCTCATCAAGACCATCTAAATCTTGATAAGGACAGTCTTGCTCAACAACAAAAACCTCGATTCTAAGATGCATTATTTTATAAAGTTCGAGCTTGTCTAAATCATGAAACTTTTTTATGATTACGGACTCTAATAAAGAAGACATTAGGGAATTATGAAAGAAAGTTTCTACGATTTCAAAGCGAAAGACATTCTAGGTAACGAAGTGTCAATGAACAACTTTAAAGATAAGGTTGTTTTGATTGTAAATGTTGCCAGTGCTTGTTACTTTACACCGCAGTACAAAGGCATGGAAAAACTATATAAGTCCTTTAAAGCCAAAGGTTTTGAAGTATTAGGTTTTCCATGTAATCAGTTTGCTGAAGAAGAAAAAGGTACGAATGAGGAAATTTTAAACTTTTGTACATCACATTTTGATGTCTCATTTCCTATGTTTGAAAAAATTGAAGTTAATGGTGCTAATGCCCACCCACTTTTTATATTTTTGAAAAAAACTGTGAAAGGATTTTTAGGGAGTGAGTCTATTAAATGGAATTTCTCAAAATTTCTTGTTGATCAATCAGGCAATGTTATCAAAAGATATGGCAGTATGGATGCGCCCGAATCAATCGAAGCAGATATTACCAAACTATTAGCTAAAGGCTAAAGACATCAATAAAGCAGACTCTCTACCAGAATCCTTTTTATAATATCCCTCTCGATGGCCCACTTCTTTAAAATTTAATTTTTTATAGAAATTAATTGCTACTTTATTAGATTCTCTCACTTCAAGAAATATTACCTTAAGGCCAAAAATTTTTGCTCTCCCAATTAAAACCTCAATCACATAAGTACCTAATCCTTGATTTCTAAACCCATCAATAACTGAAATATTTTGCAGATGGCATTCATCAAGGACTTTTGAAGCAATACAGAAGGCGATTATTTTGTTTTCATCCTTAATTATAAAACTCATGGTGCGAACTTCTAGGACTTGTTTAAATGTATCGATTTTCCATGGAGTTGGATTTGAATTACTTTCTATAGAAAAGACCTCATTAAGATGAGATTCGGAAAAATTTTCTATTATTAGGTTATTCGCCTGTAAATTTTGCTTTTCTTTTTTCGACAAACGCAGCAACACCCTCAAGGTTATCTTTACTACCAACAAGATCGTCTTGGAGTTTAGCTTCTTCTTTTAATTGATCATAATAGGACCTAGTGAAGCTTTCTCTCATCAGTTGTTTTGTTCGCATTAGAGCTACCGGAGCAAAATCTGCATAAACTTTTGCCATTTCTATTGCATCCTCTAAAGTTTTTCCATCTTCGGAGACTTCTGCGCACATGCCTAGATTCTTACATTCTTCGGCTGATACTCTTTGCGCTTCAGAAGCCATTCTGAAAGCTCTTTGATAGCCAACAATTCTTGGAAGAAGCCATGTTGAACCACCATCTGGAATAAGTCCAATTTTTGAGAAACCTATTTGAAAGAAGCTAGACTGTCCCATGAAAACAATGTCTGAACTCATATAATATGCGCATCCAATACCTGCACATGGTCCTTCCACTGCTGCAATAACTACTTTATCCATTTCGATGAGATTGTTTAATCCAATGTGGTATCCCTCATTGAGTGCTTTCTCAACGCTTTCCCAGCCCATAGAGTCACCTGAGGGTCTTAAATCAGCACCTGCACAAAAAGCACCACCATTTCCAGTAATTACAACAGATTTATATTTTTTATCTTTTGCTTTTTTTGAATAATCATTGAATAACAAAACTGTTTCAGGATCCAAAGCATTTCTTTTTTCAGGTCTATTTAATTTTATAATTGCGATATCATCTTGCTCTTCAAATAATACTTTGTCACTACTCATCAAATTTCTCCATTACTAAGGTTTTATTAATTTTTTTCAGTATTACGCCCACTCTTTGCCTATCGCTTCTTTCAAATTTTATTACAGGATTTGCATCTTGTCTTGATTGAAAGAAAGATTTTTCAATTTCTTTCATTTGGCTGTGATTAGGGGTGGTAACTAATTCCATATCTAACCATAATCTAATCACCTCTGATCTTTCAAATGTATCTAATTTCTTTAGCCCTTCAATAGTTAATCCAGCATCATCCTTTAAATCATCTATTTTATTCTTTATATAGTGCTCATAAAGTGAGTTTTGATCTTTGGTAATTTCTGTCATCTTAGAAACATTTTCATTTATTGAATGCCACTTATCCTTGATTCTTGGAATAACTTCTTTTCTTAAAAAATTTCTACTGTAGGAAATATCATTATTTGTATGATCTTCAACAAAATTAATTTTATTTTTAGATAGAAACTCAAGAATATTTTCTTTTGTTTCTTTTAGAAACGGACGCAAAATTTTATTTTCACCAACTTTAGCTACTCTTGGAATCCCAGATATTCCCTTAAGACCAGTACCTCTTATAATTCTGAACAAAACTGTTTCTATCTGATCATCTGAGTGATGCCCTTGGATTATCAAAGAGTTTTCAGGTAAAGACTTCAAAATATTCATTCTCTTTAGTCTCGCTGCAGCTTCAAAACCCTCGCCAGAAACTTCAACCTTTATATTTTGTGATTCAAAATTGATATTCAGTTCATTGCAAAAGTCATTACAATGACTTTCAAAAGCACCACTTTGTTTATTTTCATGATTGAAGTGCAATGCAGTTAATTTAGAAGTAAGTTTTACACTATCAAGGTATTCTCTCATCTTAACTAGTGCATACGTTGAGTCAGCGCCACCACTATATGAGACATAAATACGTGATGCATTAAGAATTAAGCTCTTATCCTCTTCATAAATGAATGTCATTAATTAGGCGCCAATTTTTAGAAATTTTTCGTATCGATTTTCAGTTAATTGATCGATAGATTCTTTGCTGAATCTTTCTAACTCAGACTTAATAAACTTTTTAATATTGTCGTATGTTTGACTATGATTTCTGTGTGCTCCACCTGTAGGCTCTTTGATAATTGTGTCAATTATCTCAAGCTTTTTTAGATTTGTAGCATCAAGCTTTAATGCATCTGCTGCTTCTTCAGCATTTTCAGCTGTTCGCCATAAGATTGAAGCACATGCCTCTGGGGAAGCAACTGAATAAATCGAATACTCTAACATTCCAATTGTGTCAGCTAAACCAATGCCAAAACCACCACCAGAACCACCTTCGCCGATTACGATATTAATTATGGGAGTTTTTAAATCTGACATTAACTCTAAGCTTGAGGCAATAGCTTCATGCTGACCAGAATATTCTGCTTTTACTCCAGGATAGGCACCAGGTGTATCAATTAAAGTAATTAAGGGTAAAGAAAATTTCTCTGCAAGTTTCATTACTCTATTGGCTTTCCTAAAACCAGAAGGATGTGGCATACCAAAATTTCTTTCAACCCTTTCCGCAGTCTCCCTTCCTTTTTCATGACCTATAACAGCAACTGGTTTCCCATCAAAAAAACCAAGGCCTGCAAGTATAGCTTTATCGTCTTCAGATCTGCGGTCACCATGAATTTCTTCAAATTCTGTGAATACATTAGCAACATAATCAGCTGTATGTGGTCTATTAGGGTGCCTTGCTACCAATACTTTTTCCCAAGGAGTAAGGTTCTCGTATATTCTCTTTGTTTCTTCTTTTGCTAAAGCCTCTAATCTTTTTATCTCTTTAGATAAGTTTTTTGGAGCAGGAACAGCTTTTTTAAGCTCCTCTACTTTCTCAAGACAGGAATAAATTGGTTGTTCAAAATCTAAATATTGTTCCATATTAATAAAGCTTATATTTCTCTTCACCGAAAAGCTTATTCAGCTTTTCGAACGTACTATCCTCCAGAGAAATCTTAAAATTGTCAACTTTAAATTCTGAGGATAAATTTAACTTCTCATCGCTAATTCTTATGAAAACATCAACACCTTTATCCGACTCTAATTCTTTAAGCTCTGGAAATTGTCCATTTCCTATCTTTTTCATATTTGCTCTGTCTATTTCCAAACATAGCTTTGTTGTCAAATGATTCCTTGAATCCTCAATTGACATAATATCTGAGGCCCTCATCCTTATTCTTACATCTTCTCTAAAATCATCATGCGAGAACTTCCCTTTGAGCATCACAATTGAATTTTCTTTAAAAAGCTCTTTCTTGTTATCATGTAGCTCTCTAGGAATTGATACATCTAAGTTACCTGTTTCATCAGACACTTCAAGCCAGATTGAGACTTGAGAACCTTTCTGACGAATCCTCTTTTTATGAATAAGAACTGGCAAAAATTTTTCTTGGCTTGATATCTGCAATTTATTAATGGATCTAGTTCTAGAAGAAATAGAATTCCTTATCGTTGTTAGCGGATGCTGACTAAAATAGTAACCAAAGCACTCTAATTCCTTATTTAAGAGCTCTGATTCAGTAAATTCATATATTTCATAACCGGAAATATCAACTTGATTTACGTCACCGAACATATCAACTGCACCTGTTTCTTTGCTTGAATGAATTTGATCTGATGCTTCAAGAACTTTTAAAATCATACTTATTGCCTCATTTCTGTCGCAAAAATCATCAAAAACTCCAGCCTTTGCCATACTTTCCAATGCTCTTTTACCACCTTTACGTAAATCAACTCTTGAGGCCAGATCTATCATGCTTTTAAATTCTCCCTTATCTCTTTCTTTACATAAATCCTGAACAAATTTCCTTCCAACATTTTTTAGCGCTGCAAGACTATATTCAATGCAATTATCTTTATTTACTAAAAAAGTATCTTTTGATGAATTAATATTTGGTGGAATAATTTTAACCTTCATTACTTCGCAATCTTTGATATGGGGTTCTAGTTTATCTGTTTTGTCTTGCTCTGATGTGAGAACAGAAGCTAAAAAATGAGCTGTAAAGTGTGTTTTAAGGTATGCAGTTTGATAGGCAAGATAAGCATACGCTGCTGAGTGTGATTTATTGAATCCATAACCCGCAAAAGTCTCTATATTCTCAAAGATCTCTCCTGCTTTTTGTGCATCTATATTATTTTGCTCGCAGCCTTTAACAAATGTTCCTTTTTCTTGTTCCATAACATCTGCTTTCTTTTTACCCATAGCTCTTCGTAAGTTGTCAGCATCACCAAGTGAATATGATGCTAAAACCTGTGCTGCCTCCATCACCTGTTCTTGATAAACAAAAACACCATAAGTCTCATTTAAAATTTTTCTTAACGCAGGATGCTGCACAGTAACTTCAGATTTACCTAATTTTCTTTTGATATATTGGTCTAACATTCCTGATTCCATTGGTCCTGGTCTATAAAGTGCAACAAGCGCAATAATGTCGGAGAAATTTTCTGGTTTCATTCTCTTAACAACATCAACCATCCCTCTGGATTCAAGTTGGAAGATGCCCTTAGTTTTACCTGACTTTAATAATTGAAAAACTTTTTTATCATCAAAAGGAATAGATTTTAATTTAAAATCAGGTTCAATATTTTCAATAGATTTAACAGCATTATTGATTACTGTTAATGTTCTTAACCCTAGGAAATCAAATTTAATAAGACCACTTTCTTCAACGTCATACATATCTAACTGAGTTGCTAGGGAATCAGTCTCCTCATCAAAGTGCAATGGTGTAAATTCATGAATATCATTTGGTGCAATAACTACACCTGCAGCATGCTTCCCTATACTTCTAGCTTTCCCTTCAAGTGCAAGAGAAAGTTCGATTATTTCTGCCGCCTCATCATCTTCTTCCCTTAGTTTTTTTAATTCATTACTTTCAGTAGGAATAGTGTAATTAGTATTTTTAGATATTGAATTTTTTAAACTTTCAATAATTTTTCCATCTCTCGAAACATTTCCTGCTTCATCAGATTTTAGACCCTTTAAACCTTCATCAAGAACTCCTTTTATGTAAACATCACCATTTTTATCAACAAAAACCTCTCCATATATAGATTCAAGAAGTGAAATTCCTGGGGTGTCTGGAACGAGTTTAGCTAACTTATCTCCAAAACCATATGGCTTATCAAGAATTCTAGTTACGTCTCTAATTACTCCTTTTGCTGCCATTGTTCCAATAGTCCCAATTTGTGCAACAGACTTCTCACCATATTTATTTTTTACATAATCAATAACGTTATCTCTACCTTCAATGCAAAAATCAATATCAAAATCAGGAAAGGACATCCTTTCGGGATTTAAGAACCTTTCAAAAATAAGTCCATACTTCAATGGATCAAGTTCGGTAATTGATAATACAAAAGCTACAAGTGATCCTGCGCCCGATCCTCTTCCTGGTCCCACTGGAATAGAATTTTGTTTTGCCCACTTAACAAAATCCATAACTATGAGAAAATATCCTGGATAGTCTTTTTCTGTAATTATTTTTAATTCAGATGTTAATCTCTTTCTGTATACATCTTTATCTAGTTTTTCATTCTCTTTAAGATATTCCTCTAATCTCTCTTTTGAAATATTCTCAAGATGTTGTGCTAATGAAATTTCTTCCTCTATTTGATAAGAAGGAAGAAAATACTCTTCCTCACTCAAAAAAACATTGCATTGCTTTGCAATTTCAAAGGCATTTAGCAATAAATCTTCCTTATGATTAGATTTCATTTCATCAAAAGTCTTAAAGTATTGCTCTTTAGAACATTTTGGGTTTTCCATTTCACTTCTAAGATGTGTTCCAGTATTTATGGCTACTTTTGCCTGATGATTTAAGTAATCACTCTGTTTAATGAAATGCACATCATTTAATGCAACAGCATGGATATTTTTTTCTGAACAAAATTTTATTAAATTTGAGGAATTTTCATTGTATGCATCATCAGAATAGTTCGTTACGCCCAAATATAGATTAGATGAGAAAGTGTTTTTAAGTTCTTCAATAGTAGCTATAACATCTTTTCCTTCTTGAATATCAGTTGATTTATAGTCTGAGAAATTATCAGAAGGCAAAATAAAAATAATATCGTCTTTTAAAGCGAGTATTTCATGTTCATTTATCTTAATTCCCTTATTTGCCTGTAAGTAGCTTTTTGTGCTTAATGAAAATAGCTTTTCCAGACCTTTTTTATTTTTTGCTAGCATCAGCCCTTTGGTAAGGCCCTTTAGGTTTGATTCGATGTCAAAATCAACCCCACAAATTGGTTTTATACCTTTTAATATTGCGTAGTTATAAAATTTTATGATGCCAAAAAAACTGTTTTTATCAGTTAAAGCTACCGCCTTTAATCCTTTTTTATATGCTGCATCGACAATATTTTTTGGAGTAGGTAATCCAGATTTCAAACTGTAATGAGATTTTACCTGTAAATGTATAAATTCAGACATCATTTCATTTTAAAACTTTTTCTATGAATCTTTGATAAACCATATTCAATTATTGCCTCTTTATGCATTTGAGTCGGATATCCTTTATTTTTTTCAAAATAATACACAGGGAATATCTTTGCGTATTGAGCCATCAAATTATCTCTAAAATATTTAGCATAAATTGACGCCGCACTTATTTGTTGATGGACTTTATCGCCACCAATAAATGCTTCAGCATTTAATAGTCCACTTGGAACATACTTACCATCAATAAGTATTTTTTCAGGTTTTGCTTGAATGTTATTAATTGCTCTTTTCATCGCAAGGTGTGTCGCATTAAGAATATTAAGTTCATCAATTTCTTGAGGAGTACAAAGACCTATAGATGCAAATGTATTTCTTCTCAGGAATTGAAATTGTTTAGATCTTAATGATTCTGAAGTACTTTTAGAATCTTTAAATATTTCATTTATTTCTTCAGGAAGAATTACACAACTCGCCACAACCGGTCCAGCAAGGCAACCAACTCCTACCTCATCAACGCCTGCAATAATCATTGATTTGATCAAGAAATTCTGAAAAATTTGGCTTTGTTAATAAGCTTGAAACTTTTTTTAGTTCAGTTGAAATTTTCTCTTTATTCTCGAAATTATTTTTCAAATCTGCAACGATGTTTTCTACATTCATTTTATTTTGTAGAAGCTCTCGCATAACTTGTTTTCCTGCTATAAGGTTAGGTAGTGCAACGAATTTAGCATTCACTAATATTTTATAAATCCAATAATTAATTAAATCAGTTTTATAAACAACAGTCGTTGGAATTTCAGCAAGCATGCATTCTAATGTTGCAGTTCCCGAACAGCATATTGCAAGATTCGACTCTTTCAGTATTTCTCTGGCTTTTATTACTTCTGAGCTAATATCATCCTCATTTTTGATGTAAGTATTTATTAACGCAAGAGTTGCTTGATCATATGCAGGAATAATTGCTTTAAATTTTTTATTTTCTGAAAACAAATTAAAGCTTTTTATCATTAAAGGTAAATGATGTTCAATTTCTGACTTTCTACTACCTGGCAAAAGACACACTATCTCGTCCTTCTTGTCACTGACATAAAGGTTTTTATTGCTATAAAGAGGATGTCCAATACAAAGTGCTTCTTTATTAACTTTTTTGCAGTAATCAAGTTCAAAAGGAAATAAACAAAGCATGTAATCAATGAATTTAAATTTCTTTGCTCTACCTTTACGCCATGCCCATACGGATGGACATACTACGTGGACTGTTAAGATATTTTCTCTGTGTAATTCTTTGTGAATTCCAAAATTAAAATCAGGGGCATCTATTCCAATAAAAATATCTATTTGTTCAGCTTTAAATTGTTTAATTAGTTTTTTTTGAAACTTTTTGATGTTTAAAAAATTTTTCAAAGGATCAATAAACCCCATTACTTCGATTATTTTTCTATTTTTTGATGTGCCATACTGTAAAAGATCTCCATCTCCAATACCAATAACTTCAATATCTCCAAATTTATCTTTTATTTGTTCAATTAATTTGCTTCCTAGAAGATCTCCTGAAGGCTCTGCAGATACAATTCCAACTTTAATACTCAAACTATCTATGAATTCCTCTTGAAGATTTTTTTACAGATGTGATGAATATTTTTATACCTTCATCTTTGGAGAATTTTTTTTCTAAATTAACAATTGCATCTTCAGATTTTAATTTACTCTTAAAGAAAATCTTAAACGCGTCTTTTATATTAGAAATTTGATTTTTAGAAAATGATTTTCTCTCTAAACCAATGGTGTTGATTCCAAGTAGTTTCAATGGGTTGCCTGCAACACGTGTATAGGCGGCAACATCCATTGTTATTTGAGAACCCATTCCAGTAAAACTATAAGAACCAAGCTGACAGAATTGGTGTATCAAAGTATACCCCCCTAAAGTTACGTAATCGCCAATCTTAACGTGTCCAGCTAGCGCACAATTATCAACTAAAATGTTGTGATCTCCTAAAATACAATCGTGAGCAATCATCACACCAGGCATGATTAGGTTTTTATTGCCAATTTTTGTAAAACCTAAGTCAACTGCAGTACCTCTATGAACTTTACAAAATTCTCGAAAGGTATTTCCATTACCAATCTCTAAATAAGTCTTTTCCCCTTGGTACTTCAAGTCCGGAGTATCTTCTCCAATTACACAAAATGAAAAAAACTCGTTATTTGAACCAATCCTTGTTGGTCCATTTACAACAACATGAGATTTTAAAATGCAATCTTTACCAATTGATACTTCAGGTCCAATAACGCAATATGGTCCAACTTTTACACTTTCATGAAGCTTAGCTGTTTTGTCTATTACTGCTGTTTGATGGACATTACTCATTTAAACTTCTATCTGCACAAATAATCACTGCAGAACAAACTAATTTATCCTCTTTGAAAGCAGATGATTCAAATTTCCAGATACCTCTTTTAGAGCTTATAACCTTCGATTCAAATTTTAAAGTATCGTTTGGTAGTACTTTTTGTCTAAACCTAACTTTTTCCACACCACAAAGTAGATAAACTGAATCTTTAGTAGCTTTCTGTTTCATTATATGTGAACCCAATAATCCACAACTTTGTGCCATTGCTTCAAGAATTAAAACTCCTGGCATTATTGGAAAATCTGGGAAATGTCCTTTGAAAAATTGCTCGTCAGGTGAAACAAATCTTTTTGCTACTATTTTTTCATTCGACACTTCAATTACCTCATCAATAAATAAAAAAGGATCTCTATGGGGTAAAAAAGCTTTTACTTTCATCTATTTAACTTCGCAATTAATTTAAGTGTTTTGGTATGTTCTTGCACCTTTAAAACTCCACTATATACAGCTGGTTTTGAAAGAGACTTAGTTACAAACGACTTTGCCAAAATAACAACATTATCACAAATTTTAATATGACCAACTATAGATACATGCCCAGCTATCTGGCAATTATTGCCAATTTTGACACTTCCAGCTATAGCAGTTTGTGCGGCAATGGCAGTATTTTTTCCAATAACTACATTGTGCGCAATATGAATCTGATTATCTAATTTAACTCCATTTGCAAGATAAGTATTTCCTAATGCTCCTCTATCTATTGTGCAATTAGCACCTATCTCTACGTCATTTCCAATAATAGTTGAGCCAAGTTGATAAATTTTTATCCATTTATCTAAATTTTTGTCTTTTGCGAAACCAAAACCATCAGATCCAATAACACTTCCAGAGTGTATTTCTACATCATCACCAATTTTGGTATTTGGATATAACGAAACATTGTCATGAATTTTTACATTCTTTCCAATTTCACAATTTTGTCCAATAGAAACATTCTTGCCTTTTATAAAATTTTTACCAATTTTAGGATCAGTTTTTTCATAACTTTGGGAAAGGTCAAAAAATAATTTTGATGCTTTAGCATATGCAAGATATGGATCGTCAACAATTATTAGATTTTCAATTTTTACTTTTTTAGCTATTTCAGAAGAAAGTATTACTGCGCCAGCATCTTCTGGAATTTTAGAGATAAAGCTTTCATCTTTAATAAAACAGATCTGTTCATTCATGCATTTATGCACTTCTGAGAAGTTACTTATTATTAAATCAATATTGCCTTTTGCTTCACCGTCTATTGATGATGCGATATCTCTTAAGCTAAGAGTGGGCATTAACTAGATTATTCTTCAGATTTTTTAGCTAACCTGACATCAAGGCCTGAAGTAACATCATCTGTGATATCTAATTCTGGTTTAGCATAA